>NZ_PHNG01000605.1:0-792 GCF_002803435.1 Bacillus sp. mrc49
ACCATTTTTTCATGGATTGCTATTGGCATTAGGCCTGATCCTGCCATTAGGCGTGCAGAATGTATTTATTTTCAATCAGGGAGCAATCCAGCCGACCATAAAAAAGGCTTTGCCTGCAACGATCACTGCTGCCATTTGTGATTCTGCACTCATTCTGTTGGCCATCTTCGGCGTTTCGTTGATTGTCATGCAATATGTTTGGCTGCATCTGGCATTGATCATTATTGGAATCACATTTTTATTGTATATGGGTTTTCAGATTTGGTCTTCCGGTGCCATTCCACAAGCAGATGCTGAAACTAAGCAAATGTCAGCAAAAAAACAGATGATTTTTGCTTTATCGGTATCATTGCTCAATCCGCATGCAATCTTGGATACGATCGGTGTAATCGGATCGAGCTCGCTTGTATATTCAGGAACGGATAAAGTGATTTTCACGGTAACGTGCATCGCTGTGTCATGGTGCTGGTTCCATGGACTATGTCTGGCGGGACGATTGCTGAAAAAGATTGATACTACTGGCAAGTTCCTTGGTATGTTAAATAAAGTATCGGCCATCATCATCTGGATTACGGCTCTTTATTTGTTGAGTTCGATTTTTTAGAAACGATTTTCACTCCATTTGATGGCTATTCAAACGGAAAAAGGAGAATGCCCATTCGATAGGCATTCTCCTTTTGTACCTTATTGAAGAGCGACCAGGTCCTTGATTTCCTCAGTGGAAAGTTCGGTGATCCAGTTGTCACTGCTGATGATTTCGTCGTTCAATGCTTGTTTTTTATCGAGCATTTG
>NZ_PHNG01000606.1:0-790 GCF_002803435.1 Bacillus sp. mrc49
GATAGTTTCCATCCAGAAAACATTAAATAGCCGTTATGATGCCGGTCTTGTTGAGGATGGTATTAACGGACCTAAAACACAAACGGCCTTGATCAAAGCGTTGCAAACTGAACTTAACAAGCAATTCAATAAAAAGCTTGTTGTGGACGGAGAATGGGGAGCTAAGACTAAAGCGGCAATCGTTACCCTTGAAAAAGGGGCAAAAGGGAATTTGACTTGGATTCTTCAGGCTTCACTTTACACAGAAGGATATAACCCTGGATCACTGGATTCTGTCTTTGGAAAGGGTACTGAAGCAGCCTTAGAAAAATTCCAGAAAGCTAAAAAGATTACTGCTGATAAAAAAGCCGGAAAAGCTTCTTTCGCTGAATTATTTGCTGCATAAGTATAAAAAGAAAGTATTTTGTATATAATTCGATATGTAACCCTCGTACTCCAGCTATACCTTCTTCTTAATCGGAGAAGGTATTTTTTTATGCCTTCCATAAGAACGCTCGTTCGTATATAATCATTAAAAAGGAGGTTTTTCTGATGGGTACAATTCGTGACAGAGGAATAATTAAATGGCATGCAGCCTTGTTGTTGCCAGAACATAAAGCATTAAATAAAAAAGTAGCTCAAGTGGATCCTTTCTTAAATAAGAAACCTGTCCTTGATGAATATCAGATTGAAGAATTCGAAAACAACATTCATTATGCAATGGAATATCATTTACCGATTAACTTTACGATACACAATGAAGGTAATCCACACGAATTATACGGATATTGTGTGTACATTCATCCTATTA
>NZ_PHNG01000607.1:0-788 GCF_002803435.1 Bacillus sp. mrc49
CCACTTCCCAAGATCTTGCCGAAATTGCCATTGAAAGTGCAAAGACTGCACAAATGTTCGATATCGAACCGCGCGTGGCACTGCTGAGCTTTTCGACGAAGGGGTCTGCCGTTTCGCCTGAAACACAGAAAGTCGTCGATGCTGTCGATTTAGCGAAAGAAATCGATCGGGAAATCATCCTCGACGGTGAATTCCAGTTTGATGCGGCGTTCGTTCCTTCGGTGGCAAGACAAAAAGCGCCGGATTCCCTTATTCAAGGAGATGCCAATGTTTTCATTTTCCCAAGCCTCGAAGCAGGGAACATCAGCTATAAGATGGTCCAGCGTTTAGGTGGCTTCGAAGCGGTCGGCCCGATCCTTCAAGGTCTGAACCGGCCTGTGAATGATCTTTCAAGGGGATGCAATGAAGAGGATGTATATAAACTGGCCGTCATTACAGCGGCGCAGGGGTTTGCGGCCCAGTACCAATAAGCGCTACCTTAGATAACATGTAAAGGGAGATTTCTATGAGTGAAACAGGTTCATTATTAATGCAGCAAGAGTGGCGGGTGATAGATCAATCTTCCGTTGGCCCCCAGTTCCCGGCTCTGGAATCCTTTGCAATGGATGATACATTATGTGCTTCCGTCGGTTCAGGTAACTCAGTGGCCGTAGCTAGGGCGTGGGTGCACCATCGAACCGTGGTCATGGGCATTCAGGATACGAAGCTGCCTTTTCTCAAGAAGGGTTTGGGTCATTTAGAGGAACACGGTTTCCAGGCCATTGTCCGCAATTCCGGGGGGCTGGCCG
>NZ_PHNG01000608.1:0-781 GCF_002803435.1 Bacillus sp. mrc49
CCGCCTCCGGCACCACAGCACATGCCCTTTTCACGGTTGCGCTCCATCTCGATCAGTTTCACGCCAGCAATCGATTGCAGGATCTCACGCGGTGGGCTATATACCTCATTGTACCTTCCCAAGTAGCAGGAATCGTGGAAAGTAATCGTTTCATTAACTGGATATTGCGGCACCAGCCTGCCTTCGCTGACGAGCTTTGCAAGCAATTCCGTATGGTGGTACACTTCCGCCTCCAAGCCAAAATCCGGATACTCATTTTTAAATATATTATAGGCATGCGGATCGATCGTCACGATTTTCTTGATTTCGTTCTTCTGGAACTCTTCGATGTTCTTCATGGCAAGCTCCTGAAAAACAAACTCATTACCCAATCGACGCGGGGTATCCCCTGAGTTTTTCTCTTTATTTCCCAGAATCGCGAATTTGACGCCCGCTTCATTCATTAACTTGGCAAAGGAAAGGGCAATCTTCTGGCTTCTGTTATCATAAGATCCCATTGAACCCACCCAGAATAAATATTCGAATTCTTCGTCTGCCTTTTGCAATTCCTTCACGGTAGGAACGCTGACATCCTCCCTCAAGGTTCTCCAATCTTCTCTCTCTTTTCGGTTCAGCCCCCAAGGGTTTCCTTGACGCTCAATATTGGTCATTGCACGTTGGGCATCAGGATCAAGCCTGCCTTCAGTCAGCACTAGATATCGGCGCATATCGATGATTTTGTCGACATGTTCATTCATTACCGGGCATTGATCCTCACAATTACGGCAAGTCGTGCAAGCCC
>NZ_PHNG01000609.1:0-778 GCF_002803435.1 Bacillus sp. mrc49
CCCCCGTCCCATCGAACCGGCAAGACAGGTTGAAAAGACATCATGTCCCTGCTTCTTGATCAAGCGTTCGGGAGTAGCCCCGACAAAGCAGTCGCCGCCCGCTTCCAAACTGAAAATATAGCTTAATGGCTGCTCTGCAATCAATCGTTCGAGCACCTTCCCTGAATTGATGGAGTGATCGAAGGTAAGCCGAAGTTCCCTGGCCAACACGATCTTATCGAGATCGGTCGTCTTGATTTCCTCGACAGCATCCTTGACCGTGCGCTGCCACTCCTCAGGCTGCACCTCCCTCTGCCTAACAAGGGAGTTAGGTCCGCATGGAGCTCCATCCAAGCTTTCGAAAAGGAAAGCTTCCCGTTCATTTATCATATCTCTGAAGAGTTTTTCTGAATCATCAGGCGAACAAAGTAAGTTTGTCGTTAAGTAAGCTTGTTTTCCCACTATTGATAGCATGAAGGCAGGTATATAAAACAGGTTGTCCCCGAATTGGTTCCAAAGGAGCTTACTGTTAGATTCATAATCAAAAGAAAAGCCCCCAAACAGTAAAGGTCCTGTCGCTTCTAAATCGGTCACTCCCGTTTTGACAGCAGTTTCCTGCAGTTTGATCCAGCTCTTTTCGACTTCTCTATAACGTTCGGCATTCGCTGCCGCTTTGAGTTTCTTAACATTGCCTAAACCAGTGATGGTTATTTCCTTTGCAGGATCCTCCCAAAAAAAGCGTTCACCCGCATACCGTTCTCTTCCAGCTTGATAAAATGAAAGGGGGTTGGTGCCTTGA
>NZ_PHNG01000610.1:0-776 GCF_002803435.1 Bacillus sp. mrc49
AAATCAATAAGTATGTGCATGATCTTTCAAAAGCACCGAATCTGTCGAATGTTGGTTTGACGGAAGGTGAGGACTATACAGTTAAGGAACTTTATCAAGCCATGGCCATCTATTCAGGAAATGCAGCGACAGTGGCATTGGCTCAGCTAGTTTCCGGAAGTGAAAAGAATTTCGTTAAATTAATGAACGAAAGAGCAAGTAAATTAGGCTTGAAAAATCATAGATTCGTAAATGCCAGCGGTTTGAACAATTCCGATCTATTGGGGGAATACCCTACCGGTAAAGCAGATGATGAAAACGTCATGACAGCGAAGGATACTGCTCTGCTTGCTTATCGTCTTATCAACGATTATCCTGAAGTATTAAAAATCGCCAGCATCTCCAAATTGAAATTCCGAGATGGCAAGGAATATCCGAACTTCAACTGGATGCTGCCAGGCCTTATATTCGAATATAAAGGCGTGGACGGGCTGAAAACGGGATCCACTGAATATGCCGGCTATGGCCATACAGGTACGGTCATACGGGATGGTCAACGCTATATCACGGTTGTCATGAAGTCCACTAATAAGAATCAACGTTTTGCGGACAGCACCAAGCTGATGGACTATGCGTATGCAACCTTCAAAAAAGAAAAAGTCCTTCCAGCCAAGTATCAGGTGAAAGGGGAAGAAACCCTTTCAGTTGTTAAAGGTAAGGAAAAAAGCGTCAAGATCGAATCAGAAAAAGCAATTGAGCTGCTAGTAGAAAATGGCGGTAAAGATAACTATAAAACC
>NZ_PHNG01000611.1:0-772 GCF_002803435.1 Bacillus sp. mrc49
TCTCGATAGGCGAGCTTTAAGGGGCGGAAGCCATGGGCTTGCCAGCTTCTCGATCTTCATTTCTGCTTGTGTCGCCACGATATGATCGGCAACGGCTTCGATTTCACTGATTTTTTCTTTCCTTCGACTAGCAGCCTGTTCCGAAACACTCGAGATTTGAACTAGGCCAAGGTCGGTGACCAGTGCCACCTCGTCCTCCAATCCCGCCGTATCCTCCAAATAAGGGGCACCGCTCCATGCTGACTGAAACAGTTCGTACACCTCGTTATTGCCTACCTGCAAATATCCCCGCCCCGTGACCGTGATATTTGCGGCATCGCCATTTTTAAGGATTTCCTTACTATCATTGGCATCCTGTACCTTTAGGGAAATCTTGAAGCGGGCATTACTCCATATCTGGTTATCTATGACACCGCCGGGCTTTTGCGTGGCAAGAATCAGATGAACGCCCAAGCTCCGACCAATTCTGGCAGTGCTGACTAATTCACGGATGAAATCCGGCTCCTCATTCTTAAGCTCGGCAAACTCATCTGATATTAAAAATAAATGCGGCAGCGGTTCTTCCGCTTTTCCTTCTTTGTACAAATCCGTGTAGTCGTTGATGTGATTGACTTCATATCGATCGAACAGTCGCTGGCGTTTTTTCAATTCGCTATTGATGGAGGCAAGGGCCCTTGCGCTGAAGTTCTTGCTTCCCTCAATATTCGTAATCACTCCAAGCAGATGGGGAATCTGCCTGAATGGCTGTGCCATTCCCCCGCCTTTATAATCA
>NZ_PHNG01000612.1:0-771 GCF_002803435.1 Bacillus sp. mrc49
AAATAGGCCTCATATAACGGCCATTCCCCTGGGGAAAGCGTGTCCGAGAATATCCTTCCGCTATGCTCCTTCAATACATTGAGGAACCTGAGCATCACATCCTGGACACTCAATTGTACATCCAACAATTCCGAAAGGGACGCCATTACAGAAGGGATGATAGCCGGATAAGCGAATTTCGTTTCCGCATTGCCTTTCGCTGCCTCATAAAAACCTTTCACGAGACTGGCGCGCTCGGCCCCGCTTCCATTGACGCACAAATAGATTTGCACCGCTACCCCATTGCGGATCCTGCGTTGGGATATGCCAGCAAACTTTTGTCCATTTATGCTTAAATCATAACTTCCCGGACAGTAGGAGCCGACGATTTCCCTTGCCTCCATCTTGACCGGGAAATCGGCGAACATCAATTGAACAAGCTCCCACATCGCATCGTAGCCACGATTGATTTCAATTTTTTGCTCGTTTTCAGGGAAAATTAGCGAGAGATTGAGGACCCCCTCGTCCAACACGACGGCCAGCCCCCCGGAATTGCGGACAATGGCCTGGAAACCGTGTTCCTCTAAATGACCCAAACCCTTCTTGAGAAAAGGCAGCTTCGTATCCTGAATGCCCATGACCACGGTTCGATGGTGCACCCACGCCCTAGCTACGGCCACTGAGTTACCTGAACCGACGGAAGCACATAATGTATCATCCATTGCAAAGGATTCCAGAGCCGGGAACTGGGGGCCAACGGAAGATTGATCTATCACCCGCCACTCTTGCTGC
>NZ_PHNG01000613.1:0-770 GCF_002803435.1 Bacillus sp. mrc49
TATACAATTTATTGATATCATTTGGTTTTTGATGGAAACTCATTCTTCTAATATCTCTATCTTTTATTTCATATTCACGTACTATATCTCCCTGATTTGTCACTTCCTTAACAATCGTATTTTTTTGAGAAACTCTCAAGTCGGCAGGATAAAACAGTAAATAATTTTTTCCGTTACTTGGAACTGGATTGAAATTCCCGATCCCATTTACCACTATTCTTTGTGTACTTTCTTTCTTAAAAAAGACAAACGCAATCACAACAAACACAAAAGATAATAAAATTAAAGGTAAGTACTTTTTCTTCATAATTCTCCTATAGTTTCCTTTAAATTTTACCCGGAAGTGAGGTGCCCCAATTCTTTTTCACTCGAGTATTAGCATCATTCAGAATATCATTAGGTATTACTGCCAAGATTCCATCAATATGAAAAGCTCTTGAAGATTGCAAGTTATACCCTGCATAATCCCATTGTGCATTTGTTAATTTAGAACAATACCAGGCATCCGTTGACCATATAGTGGTTTTTAATTTATATGGTTCTCCTATTTGATCCTTACCGTAGTTTACTGCCTTTTTACGTTCAGCAGCAGTAGCATCTTTCCCTAGCTTACTTGTTACTTTAAGTTGCTTAATTCCACTAGCCCCCCCCCCACAAATTACTACGATTCCAATGATGGACTTTCGCTCCATTATTTTTGGTTTTTGACGCTTCAATAACATAATAATCTGTGGTTGATAAAACTGCTGTATGACCCGTGTAGGATTTTT
>NZ_PHNG01000614.1:0-2495 GCF_002803435.1 Bacillus sp. mrc49
AATAAAATTAAAGGTAAGTACTTTTTCTTCATAATTCTCCTATAGTTTCCTTTAAATTTTACCCGGAAGTGAGGTGCCCCAATTCTTTTTCACTCGAGTATTAGCATCATTCAGAATATCATTAGGTATTACTGCCAAGATTCCATCAATATGAAAAGCTCTTGAAGATTGCAAGTTATACCCTGCATAATCCCATTGTGCATTTGTTAATTTAGAACAATACCAGGCATCCGTTGACCATATAGTGGTTTTTAATTTATATGGTTCTCCTATTTGATCCTTACCGTAGTTTACTGCCTTTTTACGTTCAGCAGCAGTAGCATCTTTCCCTAGCTTACTTGTTACTTTAAGTTGCTTAATTCCACTAGCCCCCCCCCCACAAATTACTACGATTCCAATGATGGACTTTCGCTCCATTATTTTTGGTTTTTGACGCTTCAATAACATAATAATCTGTGGTTGATAAAACTGCTGTATGACCCGTGTAGGATTTTTCTCCGATGGAATTTTTACTTCCACTACTATAGTATAATATATCTCCATACCGCCAACTGGTGGCTAAAGATCGCATTCCACTATTAAAGTATGGTTCCGATTTTATATCTAATTCGCCAAGCTTATCACTTAACTCATAATACTGGTTTAAATCATAAAATATATCATTTTCAAGCGTTAACAAATAATTCTCAACATCAATATGAATTTGATTAACCTGATCCACAAATTTTTGTTTGGTTTCTGCCTTTCCAACTTCAACTAGTAATAACTTATCTACTATAGCAATCTTTTTTTCTAATTCTTTTATAATAGTATTCCTTTCTGACAAGCTTTCTTGCGCCAATGTATTGAACGGGCTAAGAATAATGCAGGTTAAAATAATAATACCTATAATTTTGAACTTCATAATAATCCTCCTATTTAATTATAAAATCTTACGTTTCCAGCCAGACACATCCTCGACTCATGTAATGGTTCATATGTGCTAATGTCACCTTCTTTGGAATTAATTATATATATAAGTAAACTTTTACGCGTTCCAACATTGGAACACTAGGTTTCATTTTTAAACAATCAAAGAGCATGAAATGAATTAAAATTCACTAGTTTTCCCTTTAGTAACACTTCTAAAATCATAGGCCTTCCTCTTAGGTAGCCCCCCTTCCTTTAACTCATATGACACCACAAAGTATTTGAATATTCAGTTTATATTTTTGATAAAATAAGGTTATTCACTATCTCGGAAGGGTATAGACCTTTCGATTAGTTTTTTTGAAGGGAGAAATGAGATTATCATGAAATCATCCGTTACATTCATTCTATCCATACTGGTTATTCTCGGGCTTTTGTCCGGCTGTGCCGAAAAGGATCAGCTAGAGGATGGGAGTAAGCTGATTGATAAGGACCAGTTTGTTTTCGCTGCCTCAGGTGAATTCAAGCCATTCAGTTATGTCAATGATGACATGACCGTAACAGGTTTCGATATCGAAGTGGGCGATGCCATTGCCAAGGAACTTAACCTTAAGCCAGTCCCTAAGCGGATTAAATTCAAAGGGATCGTCGAGGGTGTTAAAACCGGCCGGGCGGATGCCGCGGTTGCCAGCCATACGATCAATGAAGAACGAAGTAAACATGTTGCCTTCTCGACCCCCTATTATTACTCGGGGCCCCAAATCTTCGTCAGGTCCGATAGCGATATTAAAACGGTTGATGATTTAAAGGGAAAGGAAGTTGCGGCTTCGAAAGGCTCTACATATGCAACCACTGCAGAAAAATATACAAATCATGTAAAAACGTATGACAGTGATATCACCGCGCTTAAAGCGTTGAGCGAAGGACGTCATGATGCCGTCATCACCGACTTCGTCACCGGCAAGGAAGCAGCCAAGGAAGGTTTCGATGTCAAGGGCCGGCAATTGATCGAACGCAGCGAGCAGGCGGTCGTCCTGCCAAGCGACAATCCCCAGCTGCTTAAACGCATCAACGAGGCGCTAGAGAACCTCCGGGAAGACGGAACGCTTGCGAAAATCAGCAAAAAGTACTTTGGTGAGGACATCACTACTAAGCCTGAATAAAGAATGATAGAAAGGGAGTCATTACATTGCCAAGTTTTTCACATTTTTTCGATACATTATTTAGCTCGTCGGACGTGTTCATCCGTGCCATGCTCCTCACATTGGAACTGACGGTAGTCTCCATTATTGTAGGGATCGTCATCGGTTTGCTTTTTGCACTTTTAAAAATTTCCAATATAAAGGTCCTTGCCTGGATTTCTGATGCTTATGTATTCCTCGTACGGGGTACACCGCTGATCGTCCAAATCTTCATCCTCTACTTCGGTATCAGCAATCTCTTCTTATTGCCGGACTTCTGGGCGGCGTCTCTTGCCCTCGCCTTCCATAACGGAGCTTATATCTCCGAAATATTGCGAGGTACGATTCAATCGATCGATAAAGGCCAAATGGAAGCCGGACGTTCCCTTGGAATGAGCAATTCAC
>NZ_PHNG01000615.1:0-769 GCF_002803435.1 Bacillus sp. mrc49
ATATATCGCGAAATTCAGATGGGATTAAAGAAACCATCAAACTGCTCCAGGAACTCCATGATAGTGGAATTCTTGGGGCAATCAATAATTTGGTTGAGGCAAAAGAAGATGTAGCTAAAATTGCAGTAGGGCAAATGTTGCGTCCGCCTGTAACTAATGCGCTCAATAATGCGATGGCTGCCGCTGGAGTATTGACAGAATTGGACCCTGAGACAACACAAAAATTAGTGGGGGGCTTATCGAAAGGGCTTCAAAGAGCAGAGGAAGGAATCCAGTCAAACAAAAAAGTCGGTGTTTTTGATTTAGTGAAGCTGCTAAGAGACCCCGATGTGAATCGAGTTATGAGGTTTACTATTGATTTATTGAAGGGGCTGGGTGAAGGCCTGAAAAAATAACTAAATGAGTGCAAAAGGCTTGTTCAATTTCTCTTTTGCCTTATTAGGAATGTCTGCATTCCTGCCGGTAAATAGTATGATTTCTGAAGACGAAGTACAGAATGAATGTAAAATGGTCGATCCTTATTCGTGCGAACGCACAGGATGCAAGAAGCCGGGCATCCCTAGCTTTTCGATAGCTAAAAACGTTCTTCATCAGTAAAAAAAATGAAACTGCTTTAGTACATGCCCATGGACTGTTTATTTTGGAACTCTTTGGGTATGTTCTTCATTTCATATGATCCATGAAACGACAGAAGTAATGCAGCTAGATTTTGTAGGCAGGACAACAGTAGAAAAATGAAAGTGAATGAAAGGAAAAAAATCATGAGGAG
>NZ_PHNG01000616.1:0-843 GCF_002803435.1 Bacillus sp. mrc49
AAGCATGATCACTTCTCATGCTTTTCCAGGACTTTTTTCATTTTCTTTGCGAATTCACGTCGTGCAAGCATTACGCTGTGGCCGCAGCCTTCACATTTTATCCGGATATCCATGCCTAGGCGAATGATTTTCCACTTATTCACACCGCACGGATGTGGTTTTTTCATTTCCACGATATCGTTCAGCGCAAATTCTTTTTCCTCCATGACCATTGAGCCCCCTAATTCTACGACTCGCTGCCACTGTAAGTGGATTTAATCCCGATTAAATCGAGGGCAGCACTTATTTCTTTTCTCAAAACCCTGCTGAATTCGACATTTTGCAATGGCTTGGTTTCCGCTGTAACCCGAAGGACGACTTCATCAGGATTTATCGTTTCGATCCCCAAAAATTCAGGAGCTTTAACCAGGGCATCGTATTTGCCTTCCATGCTGTTTAAAAGCTCAATCAGAACCCTTTCGGCACGCTCGATCGATCCATCATTGGCGATTGTCACATCAACGACCGCCTTGCTGTTCAAAATCGAATAGTTGGTGACTTGAATGATGCTGCCGTTAGGGATGAAGTGCAATTCGCCTGCGTCACTTTTAATTTTCGTTGTCCGAAGCCCGATTTCAATGACTTCTCCCTCATAGGTATTGATCTTAATATAATCACCAACCGAAAATTGATCTTCAAAAATCACGAAAAATCCTGTAATGATATCCTTGACCAAACTTTGGGCACCAAACCCGATGGCCAAGCCGATTACCCCTGCACCAGCAAGCAATGGCATTACATGAAGTCCAAAAATTTCAAGGATCATCATCAAAGCGATGAAATTGATCACATAGGTAATGATAT
>NZ_PHNG01000617.1:0-824 GCF_002803435.1 Bacillus sp. mrc49
GTTGGGAGATAAGTAAAATGCCCCATCCCGTGTTAGCCTTGTATTGACCCCTTTACCGTCCTGAACGCTCACAGTGAAGAATTGGTCTTCCTTGGTCAATGCAGCATCAAGGTTACGGTCGGTCGTTTTTATCGCTCCCTGTGAAAGCACCAATTGGGATTGGCTCAGCATCGCGCCTGTTCCCTGCCGAAGGCCCGGGGTTGTCAGCCTGCCTTTTTCCTTGGACTCATTCGGTTGATTATCGAAGCTCTGTGTCAATAAGTCATTGAAGCTCGTTTGGGTCTTTTTGTAGGCAGTCGTATCAACATTGGCGATATTATTGCTTATTTGATCGATTTTGCTTTGAAGCTGGTTCAGCGTATTTGCCGCTGTCATCATGGTCCGATTCATGAATATTCCCCTTACATGGTCAAATTTCCAGTGGCGTTTTTCTTCCTATGTTCACTTAAAGCCGGCCAACTTCATTGACCGCTTTATCCAAGCTTTTATCATAGGCTTGAAGGACCTTCTGACTGGATTCAAATGAGCGATATGCGGACATCATTTCCGTCATCGTCCTCGATTGATCGACATTTGAGCCCTCCAGGAAGCCTTGCTTGGTAGAAAATCCGCCATCTACGGCCGCATATGCGCTAGGTAATCCCTCATCATCCACAGCCTTATACAGGCCTTCCCCATCCTTCATCAGCTGTGAAGATGGATCATCTGAATAACCGATTCCCAGTCGTGCGGTTTGAACATTCCCCTCTAAAATGACACCGTCATCCGTAACGGTGAAACGGTCGCTCTCAAGCTTGATCCGTTCCTTATTTTCATTCAGGACA
>NZ_PHNG01000618.1:0-729 GCF_002803435.1 Bacillus sp. mrc49
AATCTATTATTCCCTTCTTCGTCTACATAAGGAACTATCCAGGAAACGGCGGTTAAATCCGTTGTACGCGATAAATCCACGCCAATATAAGCGTCTTTCCCGGTTATAAAAGGTTCTAGCTCTATGGCACACGCTGCCCACTCTTCCCCTTTCAAAAAGCTTTCTTTACTGGCGTTTTGCCACATATTGAAATTCTTTACTACTGTCGGGCCAAGATCGTTTTTCGCGCGGGCTTCGGTCAATTTCTTTTTGATATTCTTACTCATTACGTCCTTACGTGCCGCAACTTCTAGTAGTGGATTCGATTTGATCCATAGCTTTTCTTTGTTGATCTCTTTTATGTCGTCCTGCTCGTAGCAGATAGCAAAATAATTATCGTTTATTTCTTCCCCGCTGAGGATCTTTTTAATATAGGGGTATTCCTGCGAATACATAGGGCCATTTAATTTAAAGCCAGCTGTTGAAATGATTAATATTAACGGCTGCGGTTGCTGGCCTTGTGAGCTTTCTAATACTTCCATCATTTCAGTCGTGGCGCTTGTGTGATACTCGTCTAAAATCCCTAACAGTACGTTCATACCGTCCAGGTTGTCAGTATCGCGCGACAATGGTTTTAAAAGACTGTCGTCGTTATCATAACGAATTTCATTTTGTACGATTTTCGTTATTTTTCGAATACCAGGGCTTATATTCCGTACTTTCTTAAGTTGGCTTACGATCATTTTATAA
>NZ_PHNG01000619.1:0-720 GCF_002803435.1 Bacillus sp. mrc49
GCCAGCATCTCCAAATTGAAATTCCGAGATGGCAAGGAATATCCGAACTTCAACTGGATGCTGCCAGGCCTTATATTCGAATATAAAGGCGTGGACGGGCTGAAAACGGGATCCACTGAATATGCCGGCTATGGCCATACAGGTACGGTCATACGGGATGGTCAACGCTATATCACGGTTGTCATGAAGTCCACTAATAAGAATCAACGTTTTGCGGACAGCACCAAGCTGATGGACTATGCGTATGCAACCTTCAAAAAAGAAAAAGTCCTTCCAGCCAAGTATCAGGTGAAAGGGGAAGAAACCCTTTCAGTTGTTAAAGGTAAGGAAAAAAGCGTCAAGATCGAATCAGAAAAAGCAATTGAGCTGCTAGTAGAAAATGGCGGTAAAGATAACTATAAAACCGATCTAGTGATCGATAAAAACAAATTGAACGAAGCCGGTAAGCTGACGGCACCAATCAAAAAAGGTGAAAAGCTCGGCTACATCACCGTCACTCCTAAAAAGGGCGAAGATTACGGGTACATTAACGGCAATTCAACAAAAGTTAATGTCGTAGCTGCCGAAACGGTAGAAAAAGCAAATTGGTTCGTATTATCCATGCGGGCAGTTGGCGGATTCTTCGGGGATGTATGGAGCAGTGTAGCTTCAACTGTTAAAGGTTGGTTTTAATATTCGTGTATAAAAGTGTTGCGTAATGTATAAAATTATAGTACATTA
>NZ_PHNG01000620.1:0-1114 GCF_002803435.1 Bacillus sp. mrc49
CCAGAATCGCACTTTCCAAATGGGCTGCAGTTTTCGCATCCAGCTTTCCTGTCACTTTCAGATCATACTGCTTTTGAAAGGCTTTTACGGCAATTTCCGTATTCCAATCATAATAGCCGTCTTCCCGGCCCGTTTCAAACCCAAGTCCCTTCAGAATGCTTTGGGCATATTGGATTTGTTCATCGTTCATGTCGCGCTTCAACACCCCTTCAACCGCAAGCTGATGGGCATTAAAGTATTCCGGCTGCTTCACCTTGATCGTCGGTTCGATCCCTTTTTTATGGATCCAGTTCCCTGAAGGCGTCAGCCACTTATACAGGGTAAGTTTAATCTTACTGCCATCCCCCATCGGTACAGCCTGCTGCACGGTCCCTTTCCCGAAGGTCTTCTCCCCGATCAATGGGTAGCCTCCCGCCTCCTGCATCGCTCCAGCTAGGATTTCCGAGGCAGAGGCGCTCCCTTTATCCGTCAAGACTGCAATGGGATAATCTTTCGCTTTCTTGAGGGTTGTAAAAAACGATTGCCTTTCGCCCGTTCGTTCGGCTATTTGCAAAAAAGGTTTTTCTTTTGTAATGAACTCTCCAAGAATCGTTTCCACACTTGAAAGAAGGCCGCCTGGATTGCCGCGTACATCTATGACCAAGCCTTTGATCCCTTGCTTTTCTAACTGCTTCATCTGCTTTTTGAAATCTGCCGCCGTATTTTCCGAGAAAGTGGTTAACTCGATGTAGCCAATCTGTTCCCCGCCCACTTCTTTAACGGATGAAAATACGGTATCCAGCGGTATTTCAGCACGCACCATATTGAACTCAAGTGGATTGGAAACCCCCGCTCGCTTTACTTCCATTTTGACGGGTGAGCCCTTTTCGCCCCGAATTTTCAGGCGTGTTTCATACAGATCCAAGCCCTCGACACTCTCTCCATTCACCTTAAGGATTTGGTCTTTTGGCTTCAAGCCCGCCTTTTCGGCTGGCGAATCCTTGTAAGGAGAAACGATTATGACCTTGCCATCTTCCATGCCGATTTCAGTCCCTATCCCTTCGAAAGAGGAATCCAAGGTTTCATTGAATTGCTTGGCGGTCTCCTTGTCCATATAAACGGAATAAGGGTCTTT
>NZ_PHNG01000621.1:0-705 GCF_002803435.1 Bacillus sp. mrc49
TAGATAACCAGATATGGAGTAATGCCCGCTTCAAGATTTCCCTAAAGGTACAGGATGCCAATGATAGTAAGGAAATCCTTAAAAATGGCGATGCCGCAAATATCACGGTCACGGGGCGGGGATATTTGCAGGTAGGCAATAACGAGGTGTACGAACTGTTTCAGTCAGCATGGAGCGGTGCCCCTTATTTGGAGGATACGGCGGGATTGGAGGACGAGGTGGCACTGGTCACCGACCTTGGCCTAGTTCAAATCTCGAGTGTTTCGGAACAGGCTGCTAGTCGAAGGAAAGAAAAAATCAGTGAAATCGAAGCCGTTGCCGATCATATCGTGGCGACACAAGCAGAAATGAAGATCGAGAAGCTGGCAAGCCCATGGCTTCCGCCCCTTAAAGCTCGCCTATCGAGAAGCGGTGAAAGCAGCCTGACGAGCAATCAAATCCATCTCGGAATGAAGGATGAACCGGAATTGCAAAGCCAGACAAATTACATCTATAACTGGATGGAGGATGGAAATATCGGGATATTCGGTTCTTCCGGATACGGTAAATCAACTACGGCTTTGACCCTGCTCTTTAGCTTTGCAGATCAATTCTCTCCTGAAGAACTGCATTATTACTTGTTCGATTTTGGCAATAGCGCATTACTTCCATTGCGCCAGCTGCCCCATACAGGGGACTACTTCCGATTCGATGAGCTTAGGAAAA
>NZ_PHNG01000622.1:0-694 GCF_002803435.1 Bacillus sp. mrc49
ACCGCTTTTCCCGGTAATCAACACACCTAAGCCATATATATCGACCAATACACCATGAACGGCCGTGGTCGGTGCCAACTTGCTTTCAAGGAAATTGGTCAGACGGCTGTATAACCGCGTTGTCTTCATATTCGATTTCATTACGGGAACCGATTCCCGCTCAGAAGCTTCGATCAACTCTAACGGCACTTCCTGACCGCGGGTGATGATGATGCCTGGAGTAAAGTCCCGGCATAGCTCTTCCATCCTCTGTACACGATCCGCTTCATTCAGGCGATTAAAAAAGGACATCTCCGTCATCCCTAAAAGCTGAACCCGATCGGCAGGATAATAATCAAAAAAACCGGCTATTTCAAGACCAGGACGAGATAAATCACTTGTGACGATCGGTCGGTTAATTCCTTCTTCCCCACTGATGAGCTCTAGACCCAACGCTTCAACGATATCCTTTGTACGGACTTTTGCCATATATCTTTCCTCCTTCTGGAGCGATGCTGTTTTTCGAGATACTTTTACTATTTTAGCATTTTTCTGTTAATAACCAAACAAAGCATGATCTTATTTAACGTTTTTTTTGATTCACTTAACTTTCCTGGTCTGGCGGGAAGCGAACATGGCCCGCAAGTGTACGGGATGGTTCAAGTGCCGGTCTGGAATACGGTTTGAATAAAACGATGCAACAATAGAAAAGAGC
>NZ_PHNG01000623.1:0-693 GCF_002803435.1 Bacillus sp. mrc49
ATTCATTCCGTAATTCCTCCTCAAAATGTGCGTGATTCGCTTTTTAGTATTTATGTGCAACATGTCTTCATAAAGACATGAAAAAGCCTGTCCCATAATTATTAGAAAATTCTACTCCATTTTAACATGTCTATTTTAGAAGTGATAGTGTAATTTTATCGAACGTTAAATGTTTTTACATTTGTAAATGTTCGTATTTAACTTATTATTTTTGTATAATACTTCATTTAACCTAGGTTCACAAGCTAAAATGACTTCCACCCCCCCTGAAATACAGTTCCCTTCCATTTATGACGATTTAAAAATGGCATGGCTTGATGGAACTTGTCTACAGTCAGGCGCTGTCCGTTTCAAGAAGCATTGCAGATATTATCCTTTAAACGTCACTTTCCGCTCGGATCAGGACTATCAGAGGATGACTTCATTTCTTGTGCAGGCCATCCAAATCGTCAAAAAGGGTTCCGGAATGAGACCTCCGAAACCCTGCTTATACACTGAACATGCCTCATACGAGACCAGGCGTGCGTGCCAACCGTCTACTCAATGACAACTCTTGTTGACGGAAATGTCCTGATAGACGGCCCGCTCCCCGCCGATAAGTTTGGGGCGGGTTTTTGCCATGGTCACATGTGCGTGCCCTATTTCCTTGATGGCAGATCGAAGCGGAACGGCCACATGCTTTAAATGCATGCC
>NZ_PHNG01000624.1:0-686 GCF_002803435.1 Bacillus sp. mrc49
GCCGAGGATCTTGAAATTACCCGTGAGGAACAAGATGGCTGGGCTTACGATAGCCATCAAAAAGCGCTTAAAGCGATGGATGAAGGCATACTGGCAGAAGAAATCGTTGCCGTACAGGTTCCGGTAAGAAAAGGGGATCCGATTACGATCGAACATGATGAAGGACCAAGAAAGGATACATCTGCCGGGAAGCTCGCCAAATTAGGGCCAGCTTTTAATAACGAGGGAACGATAACGGCAGGGAATGCACCGGGAGTCAATGATGGAGCGGCGGCTCTCGTATTGATGAGTGAGGAACGTGCCGAAAAAGAAGGGAAAGCTCCATTTGCTTATATTTTGGCACATGCCGAAGTGGCAGTTGAAGCGAAGGACTTCCCGAAAACGCCTGGCTTGGTCATAAATGAAATCCTGAAGAAGGCAGGCAAATCGGTGGAAGACATCGATTTATTCGAAGTGAATGAAGCATTCGCAGCTGTGGCACTGGCCAGCGGGAAGATTGCCGGCGTCGAGGCGGAAAAAGTGAATGTCAATGGAGGTGCAGTGGCCTTAGGTCACCCGATCGGGGCAAGCGGTGCCCGCATCATCATCACGCTCATGCATGAGTTGAAACGCCGTGGCGGGGGACTGGGCATAGCAGCGATCTGCAGTGGCGGCGGCCAGGGAGATGCGATCTTAATCGAGGTGCC
>NZ_PHNG01000625.1:0-674 GCF_002803435.1 Bacillus sp. mrc49
AACGCAATTCCGATGATATAAAGGTGACGGATTTATTGATCGAGGCTGCAAAGCAGCAGCTGCGCGGGGATAATGGCGAACCTTTAATCGAAGATGTGGTCGCCCGTTATGGAAGTATCGCTAAGGAGCTGGATATATCCGAGGAAGTCATCACGGGGATCCGCGAAGATTTACAAGCACTGTTGCATGCAGATCAATCCAAGCCAAAGCGTTATTTGGATGCTTTAAAGGCAAGTGGCGAGGATAATAATGCGAAGCTGATTGCCGCCTATTTTCAAAGGCGGGGTGTCGAAGCGCAATATGTCAATCCGAAGAAAGCTGGCTTGATCGTATCGGATGAAGATGGATATACCCAGGTGCTGCCGGAATCGTATGATCGGTTATATGATCTGCGTGATGAGCCGGGAATCGTCGTATTTCCAGGGTTTTTCGGATATACGTTAGATGGTGATGTTTTAACGTTTTCAAGAAGCGGCTCTGACATTACGGGCTCGATTCTTGCAAATGGCGTCAAAGCCGAATTGTATGAAAACTTTACCGATGTGGATGCCGTATATGCGGTTAATCCAAATGTGGTATCCAATCCGAAGGGGATCAGGGAATTAACGTATCGAGAAATGCGTGAGCTTTCTTATGCCGGTTTCTCGGTATTCCATGATGAGGCGCTTATTCCT
>NZ_PHNG01000626.1:0-663 GCF_002803435.1 Bacillus sp. mrc49
GAAACGATGGATAGTCCACTCGTTCAAGCGAAGCTGCAGGAAAGATTGGATAAAGCAGCTACAAAAGCTGCGGAAAAGGAAACTAAAGGCGAAGAAAAAGATAAGAAGGATAAGGAATGATATAAGGCTGATTCCAATTTCGGAATCAGCCCTTATTTTTTTATTGAAGCTTTTCAATGACCTTCTTGGCAATATCCTCATAAATCCTGCCTAGCCTATGGTCTGCTGCGTAAATGGATGGGGCGAAATCCTCTTCATTCCAATCCGGCTGCTGCAGGGGAAGTTGTCCCAAAACCTCTGTTCGGAGTTCTTCAGCAAGCTTCGCGCCGCCTCCTTTACCGAATACATATTCTTTTTCTCCAGTCGTTTTACTTTCAAAGAATGACATATTCTCAATGACTCCAATGACTTCATGCTCTGTCTTGATGGCCATCGCACCGGCTCTTGCAGCAACGAAGGCTGCAGTTGGATGCGGTGTCGTCACGATGATTTCCTTACAGGAAGGCAGCATCGTATGGACGTCCAAAGCAACATCTCCCGTACCTGGCGGCAAGTCGAGCACTAAATAGTCCAACTCTCCCCATTCCACTTCATTGAAGAAACTGTTCAGCATTTTGCCAAGCATTGGGCCCCTCCAGATGATCGGTGCATTATCTTCGACAA
>NZ_PHNG01000627.1:0-837 GCF_002803435.1 Bacillus sp. mrc49
AGCAAAAGCATTACACCTCATTTTTCTCCCAGATGATCGGATAACCACTCCTCTGACGTGACAATGAATCCATGCCGCCTAAGCAAAGCCGCGGTCACTCCATTCCCGGCCCTCTTCTCCCCCATGAATTCACCATTATAAATCGCCGCACTGCCACAGGATGGACTATTTTCTTTTAAAACGACCAGCGTCGCCCCAATCTCCTGGGCTTTCAATAAAGTAAGCTTCGCTCCTTCTATGTACAGTGCCGTTACATCCCTGCCCGTCCTTTCGATGATCTTGGCTTTTCCATCAAGTACATCCTCACCAGCACCGCCGACAATCTCCGCTGGCTCCCTCGGTACCGAAAAACCACCATGCAGCTCCGGACATACCGATACAGCCTTTTTCTCGCCAATTAATGCCCTGATCCTCTCATCCAGGCTGTGAGTCCCGTTATATCTCACCTCAAAACCCGCCAAACAAGAACTCACCAAAATCATCCAATCACCCCAAACACCATTTTACCATTCTTCTCATCACAACTGTGACAAGACGTTAGGAGAGGAAATCGAATCATTGACGCCGTGGGGCGGATGAATTCGTGCGTAGGTCGAATTATGGGGCTGGACGGATTATGAAGGTGGACGGTCGGATTATTGTCGGCGTAGGACGGATTATGAGTGATTTAGTGTAATTTTTCCAGCTGAATCAATAAAAAAAGCGCCTACAGTGAAAATCATCCCCGCAAGCGCTTCTATTATTAGTTAGTGGAGTTCAAAGATAATAATTCGTAAGTGATGATGGTTTTTTCACCGGTCCATTCGACTTTTTGGATCACGGCCGTTCCACTTGTAT
>NZ_PHNG01000628.1:0-706 GCF_002803435.1 Bacillus sp. mrc49
ATATTAAAAAGATCCTCAGCGGGGAAGAAATAAACGATAATTATTTTGCTATCTGCTACGAGCAGGACGACATAAAAGAGATCAACAAAGAAAAGCTATGGATCAAATCGAATCCACTACTAGAAGTTGCGGCACGTAAGGACGTAATGAGTAAGAATATCAAAAAGAAATTGACCGAAGCCCGCGCGAAAAACGATCTTGGCCCGACAGTAGTAAAGAATTTCAATATGTGGCAAAACGCCAGTAAAGAAAGCTTTTTGAAAGGGGAAGAGTGGGCAGCGTGTGCCATAGAGCTAGAACCTTTTATAACCGGGAAAGACGCTTATATTGGCGTGGATTTATCGCGTACAACGGATTTAACCGCCGTTTCCTGGATAGTTCCTTATGTAGACGAAGAAGGGAATAATAGATTTTATGTAAATAGTCATTCTTTTGTAGGAACTAAAGAGGGCCTGGAAAACAAAATGAAGCGGGATAAAATAGACTATTCAGCTCTAGAAACTGAAGGTTTTTGCACGATCACGACGAAGGAAAGCGGAATTATTGATTATAAAGACGTTATTAATTTTATTCATTCCCTTGTAGAACGATTTAACTTTAATGTGAAAGGGATCTTTTATGATGAATGGAGCGCGGCGCCTTTTATTACAGAATTAGAGGATCTATACCCATTGGTTGCAGTACGCCAGGGCTGGAAGACTTTAAG
>NZ_PHNG01000629.1:0-677 GCF_002803435.1 Bacillus sp. mrc49
ATTATTGCACGAAGAGAAGCACGAGGCGGTGCAAATGAGTTCCGCTTCCGAAGATGACCTGAAACGTACGAATACTCCGGACATGAAGCCGGAAAGCAAGTTTGTTAAACCGGTGAAACCGATAAAACCGAGAAAAACTAGTGAACAAATCAGGGAGCGGAATATTTCGGTCGTCCTGCTCACAGGGGTGATATTGCTTCTTTTAGGCGGAATGATATTGGCAACTTCGTCATGGGGGGATTTAAATGCGCTCCTGAAAGTTTTCTTCATCGGAATGGTAGCCGTCATTTTTGCGGGAATGGCCTTCATTGCTTCAAAGCTGAAAATTGAACAGACGGCGTTTGCATTCCTGACGCTGGCGAGTCTATTCATCCCGATTACCATTTTATCAGCTTCATATTATCGAATCTTTGGAGAGTACCTTTCACTTCATGGCGGGGGAGCTGCATTGCTCGGGTTTCTTGGCGGGTTACTCTGTTTGGCGGTATATGTTAAGATTGCGGGTTACTTTAAATCGAAGATATTCATTTTCATTTCCCTATTTACCTTTGGCATTACCTGCTACTTCGGTGTAGCTTTTGTAACGCCCACCCTTGACTGGATGTTTTTGGCGATTGGCATTTTTAATTTCATTCTATTATTGAATGTCGGAAGATTAAATGATGAGGAATATTTAA
>NZ_PHNG01000630.1:0-8721 GCF_002803435.1 Bacillus sp. mrc49
ATTCATTCCGTAATTCCTCCTCAAAATGTGCGTGATTCGCTTTTTAGTATTTATGTGCAACATGTCTTCATAAAGACATGAAAAAGCCTGTCCCATAATTATTAGAAAATTCTACTCCATTTTAACATGTCTATTTTAGAAGTGATAGTGTAATTTTATCGAACGTTAAATGTTTTTACATTTGTAAATGTTCGTATTTAACTTATTATTTTTGTATAATACTTCATTTAACCTAGGTTCACAAGCTAAAATGACTTCCACCCCCCCTGAAATACAGTTCCCTTCCATTTATGACGATTTAAAAATGGCATGGCTTGATGGAACTTGTCTACAGTCAGGCGCTGTCCGTTTCAAGAAGCATTGCAGATATTATCCTTTAAACGTCACTTTCCGCTCGGATCAGGACTATCAGAGGATGACTTCATTTCTTGTGCAGGCCATCCAAATCGTCAAAAAGGGTTCCGGAATGAGACCTCCGAAACCCTGCTTATACACTGAACATGCCTCATACGAGACCAGGCGTGCGTGCCAACCGTCTACTCAATGACAACTCTTGTTGACGGAAATGTCCTGATAGACGGCCCGCTCCCCGCCGATAAGTTTGGGGCGGGTTTTTGCCATGGTCACATGTGCGTGCCCTATTTCCTTGATGGCAGATCGAAGCGGAACGGCCACATGCTTTAAATGCATGCCAATGAAGGTATCCCCAATATCTATGCCCGCTTCCGCTTTAATATGCTCCACGACTACGGCATCTTTCCATTGTTGATAGGCGTATGTAGCCATTGATCCGCCTGCCGTCCTGACCGGTATGACGGACACTTCTTCATACCCTCTTCGCACAGCCGTTTCCCTTTGCAAGACCAAGGCCCGATTAAGATGCTCGCAACATTGATAGGCCACTTGGACACCGGTTTTTTCTTGAAAATCGCTCACAACGGAAAAAATCATCCCGGCAACATCGAGCGTTCCTTCCGTGCCGATCCGTTTTCCCATCACTTCACTTGTACTGCAGCCAATGACCAACAGTTGTTTCTCTTTCAAGGCCGCCTCTTCTTGAAACTCATGCAAAAGTTCCCGAAACTGGTTTTCCCATCTCTCAAGTTCATTTGAAATTTTAGCTCCACTTGACATGAAAACGCATCCTTTCAATAAGAAAACTTGCTATCCGAAGAAAAGTCAAATCAATGCATATCCTTTTCAAGGATTTACGCTTCAGCTATGTTTTCCTTCATAGTCGGCTATTTTTCCGATCCTATTTTGATGGCGGCCTCCTTCAAATTCCGAGGTCAGCCATGTTTGAGCGATTTCCCTGGCAAGTCCAGGTCCGATGACACGCTCTCCCATCGCCAGCATATTGGTATCATTATGCTGACGGGTCAATTTAGCGCTATAGACATCATGCACCAAAGCACAGCGTATCCCTTTGACTTTATTCGCTGCAATGCTCATCCCAATTCCTGTACCACAGATCAAGATGCCCCGATCGAACTCACCCTTTGCCACTTTTTCAGCAACAGGCAAGGCATAATCCGGATAATCGACTGACGTACTGCATTCACAGCCAAAATCCTCAAACGGGATCTGTAACTCATTCATTAAATTCTTGATTTCTTCACGGATATGAATTCCACCATGATCCGAGGCAATCGCAACTTTCATCAAAATCCTCCTCTTGCTTTTTATTTGATTTCATTGTGTCACAAAATTATGAAAAGATAAAGGATGGCGGCCGCCGTCCTTGTCCAAAAAGAAGCAGGAAACCGCTCCGGTCTCCTGCAGGGAATTTTCAAGTGTGAAAGCGTGTAATGGTGCTTTTCAGATTTTCCGCTTGGCTTTTGAGTTCCAACGCCGATTTTTCGACGTTTTCCATCATGTTTACCTGCTCGTTTGTCACAGCCATAACCTCCATCGCTCCAGCAGATGTCTCCTGAGCAATGGCAGCCACTTCCTGGGACTGCCTGGATGTTTCCTCTACACTTTCCATTTGACGATCAATAAGCTCTGTAATATCTTTTACCGCAGCGACAACATTATGTACCGTTTTTGTCATGCCTTCTATAGCTATATCCGTTTCCGTCCCCTTTTGAGCCTCTTCATTTGCCGTTTTGACCTGATCACTTATCTGTTTGACGACAGCCCTGACTTCAACCTGAATGTTTTGAACCAAGTTCGAAATGCCCTGCACAGCTTTAGCACTTTGATCCGCTAACAGCCGGACTTCTTCAGCAACAACAGCAAAACCTTTTCCATGCTCCCCCGCCCGGGCTGCTTCGATGGAGGCATTCAGTGCAAGCAGGTTCGTCTGTGCCGCGATATTTCCGACAAGCCCGATGATTTGTTCCACTTTTTTTGCATGCTCCTCCAAGCGCTCGACAGATTCCAAAGACTGTTGGTTTCCATATGCAAGCTGCTTGATGCCATCGACCAAGGAATTGACTACGGTTTTACTCTTGATGAGTTCTGCAGCCATTTCACCTGATAGACCGACGGACTCCTGCGCTTTTGTTTGAACCTCCTGGGCTAAAATGCTGACCTCGTCAATCGATTCGGCCGTATTCATGATGGAAGCGGCTGAGGTTTCCGCCCCTTTGGAAATTTCCCCGATCGTCATTGCCATGTTTTCTGCCTGTTCCGATGCTTTTGATGATTCTTGAGAAATATGGATAACCTTTTCATTCGTCTCATGGAAATTCGCTTCAATATTCCGAACCATCTCCCGCAGGTTAGAGAGCATATGGTTGAAGGCGATGCCCAATGAACGGATTTCATCATCCGTCTTCGGCAGTACAACCGCTTCATTAATACTGCCATCGGCGGCACTCAGCACGGCCCTTTCCAAATTTTTCAACGGCTTGGTAATGACACCCGCTGCAAAAAACGCAAGAATCCCTGACCACAATATTCCCAATAAAAGTGTCCCTGCACCAAAACTAAGTGAGTTCATTTTGGCAAAAAACATGGGCTGGACCATGAAGATGAAAAACGCTGAGATCGAATAGGTGATCAGAGCGAGGACCGTGATGAAGATAACTAATTTTTTTCTCAAACCAAACTTATAACCCGAATTTCCCACCATGCTGTTTCCCCCTGTAGACTTCTTACTCTTGCAGCCTCATGACCAATTTTTCAATTAAATCTTGCAGCTCCTTGAACGTTTCCCGATAAATGCCTTCCGAACCGCCAAATGGGTCGATTATGTCTCTATCATATTTATCGTCAAGAACGAACTCTTTTAAAGTAAAAGTCTTATCGATCATATTGGGGTGCCCACTGATGATGACGGCTTTATGCCCTTGGGTCATGGTGAAAATATGAGTCGCCCATTCCATTTCCTCTTTGGTTAGAGGCTTCGATCGATGATTATGGACAATGTCATTTTCAACGAGAATATGACTAGCGTGCATCGAAGCACTATGCCCAGCCGAGGCGTAAACGCCAGCTGACCTCACTTCCACACCCGGAATGTTCTTATTCTTCAAAATCGCTTCTGCCATTGGGCTCCTGCATGTGTTGCCTGTACATACAAATAATATTCGGATCATTTTTATGCCTCCCTTTTTATCCATTATAAGCCTTCGCAGAATTTTTATAGTCAAAAAAAACGACACTGCCTATATAAAATCCCTTTGCCCATGATTGAGCATTTCCGCCCTCAACCAGAAACAAAAATAAAAACCGCCCCAGAAACGGAACAGTTGAGGAAGGACGAATATGATGTTGGATTTATTTATAGTGAGAACAATAATTTCAAACCAAATGCACATAGGATGCTGCCGCCAAGAATCTCACTATAAACACCGAGCAACCCCTGCATTTTTCTTCCCAGTAAAAGACCTGCCCACGTCAAAAGGGTGGCAGCAATCCCAAAACAAAGAATGGTCACAACCGTTTTTGCACCGTAAATCCCCAGGGTCAAGCCGACCGAAAAGCTATCCAAACTTACACCTAAGGCGAAAATCAACAGGCCTTTCCCAACAGGCGCCAGCATCTTATTTTCCCTTGAACCGGATTCATCCTTTTTACCCGGAATGAACATTTGTATTCCAAGTATGATCAGCAAAAGACCACCTGCATATGTGGCAAAGGTTCCAAACTTATCGGAAATGAAACGCCCTGCCCCCATACCAAGTAAAGGCATCCAAATATGAAAAATGCCTACAACCAGCCCTATGGAAAATATTTGCCTCAATCTCAGCTTAAACATTCCCATGCCGAGACCGACTGAAAAGGCATCCATTCCCAACGCGAATGCCATAAGCATTAAGGTGATGATTTCTCCAGCAAATGTATTCATCCCAAACCTCCCTCGGACGTGCCTACTACATGTTATGCATGTCCGAAAAGAAATAGAAGGATAAAAATCAGCGCTTATTTATACATGCCATTCGTCAATGACTTGGTGACCTGCCGCCTTCTCAAGGCGATTCATGACTGCAGCACCAATACCTGATTCAGGAAAACTTTCACTAAAAATGATATCCACATCCAACTCATCAAACTGACGCAAAGCATCATATAGCCCTGTGGCAACTGTGTCCAATTCCGCCAATGAACCAGGGACAACCACATGCTCCGCCCTATAATCAGCTTCGTGCTCAAGAGCCGTTATGATGCCAACCCTGAGCCCTTCCTTTCTTTTTTCATCGACGAGCCTTTGCAGGAAAGCTGGATGACCTTTGACTAAATATAGAGGGGCTTTCGGTGCATAGTGAGTATATTTCATGCCTGGAGCCATTGGGGCCGTATCCTGATTCTTCAAAGCTACATCCTGCTGCACATCGCCGATGACGGCCTTCAGTTGTTCCAGAGTCACCCCGCCGGGCCTTAAAATAATCGGGACCTCCACCGTGCAATCAAGGACCGTGGATTCCACCCCTACACCTGTCGTGCCTCCATCGACTATACCTGCAATCCGCCCGAATAAGTCATCCTCGACATGTTTAGCCGAAGTAGGGCTTGGTTTGCCTGAAGTATTGGCACTGGGAGCAGCAATAGGCAGATCACTCGTGCGAATGATGCCGAGGGCAACCTGATGATCGGGCATCCTGACGCCAACCGTGTTCAATCCGGCTGTCACAAGGTTTGATAGCTTGCCCGGTTTATGTTTCAAGATCAATGTCAAAGGTCCTGGCCAAAATTCAGCCATAAGCCTGCGAGCCTGTTCGGGAATGTCTTCAACAATATCCTCCAGTTGCCCCTCAGAGGCTATATGGACGATCAAAGGATTATCACTTGGACGGCCCTTCGCTTCAAACACTTTTTTCACCGCTTCGTCACTTTTGGCATTCGCTCCTAGTCCATAAACGGTCTCTGTAGGAAAAGCAACCACTTGGCCGGCCTTTAACAATTCAGCCGATTCTGTAATTTGGGGATAACTTTGTAAATTATCCACATTTTTATCCACTGACCAAACTTTCGTTTTCATTTTAAACACCATCGCCTTTTACCATTTCTTTTTTTATCCAATCGCTTTTATATGAGCGATATTTTCATTAAATCGCATAGATTTTACTTAAAAGTACTTTGAAAGTATAAAAGAAGTATACACAGAATTCAAGCGTTATCCACAAATTGTGGATAAGCATATCGAAACGGTGGATAAGTTTGTGGATATTAATGATTAATGACAGACTTTTTCGATATTTTGTTAATAACTCTGTGGATATGTTGTTCAATAACTAAAAAAGAGGGTCATTGCCCTCTTTTTAAAATAGATCATTGAAAATTTCCGCGAATAATGACTTCACTTCCACCTCGGGCTCCTTTTCCCCTTCATACAATTGTTGGCTCTGTTCAGTCGATTTTGCTAGCTTTTTTTCCTCCTCTGGCGCCGCCTTCGCATTTCCCTCTGATTCCACAGCCTCTTCCTTCACCGTATCCACCTGCGCTGCCGGTCTTGCCGATTCCACTGTGACTTCTTCCTTGTTCCGCGCCTCAGGCGCTTTTCCCTGTTCCTCGGTGACTTCTGCTTTTGCTTGTTCATCTGGAGCAGAGTTCTGTTCTTCCTTCGTTGCAGCATACACCTTGCCCCTCGAGGCTGTCTGCGCTTCCTCTTCTTCCTCCGTTATCGGACTTTGGCTCACTGCCGTCCCATTTGAAAAATCAAGAAAGCATAAAGGCGGGAACAAGACACACCACCAATTCGCTCCTTCACCTTCACCGAGCGTGATGATCACTGCTTCATATTCCCCAGCCGGATATAAGTATTGCCCATAAAGTTTTGTCGGAAATTCCGCTTGGCCAAAATCGACTTTCACTGACTGTTCCAAACCATTCTCCCTTACGACCGCCTCCGCCTTGGCTTGAATATCAGGCAGATGAGAGGTGATTACATCCCTCGCCTCATCCAAGGAAGTAAGCTCCTGGACCCACTTCGTGATATCCTTATTAACCTCATCCCTAATCAACCTTTTGACTGCTTGATCCTTTTCTTCATCGCTATTTGCTAGTATCCTCAGGCGGATTGCCTCATCCGGGATCACCTTGGTTTCTTCGGCGCCGACCACTTCCGCTTTCGGCATATATATACTTACGATCGTTCCTATCGTTAAGATTACTAGATAAATAATGGCTAAATGTTTAGTTTGCATCGCCTTCGCCCCCTCACATGAATCAGTCTCACCATTTTCCATCTATCTTAAACTAGTAAAATAAAAAAAATGGTAAGCAGGTAGATTCCGTATGCAAGCCAAACAAAAAAATCCGCCCCTAAGGAGGGCCGGATCATGTTAATGCAGCGAAGACCATTCGATCTTTTTCATTAATGTCATTCTCAACCGATACCAGAGCGTCAGGAAACGTCCGCAGCAGCATGTCAGCAACCGCCTGCCCCTGCCCAGCGCCCACCTCGAAGCCAACCAGTCCCGGTACATTCATGACCAGCGGCAACTGTTCCATAAAGCGGCGGTAAAAGTCCAGACCATCGCTGCCGGCAAATAAGGCACGATGCGGCTCATGACCCGTTACCACTACTGACATGGACTTTTGATCATCAATCGGGATATATGGAGGGTTCGATAAAAGGATGTCCACTTTTTGGTTTTGCTCAATAAACGGCAAAAGCAAATCACCTTGCATGAACTGCACCTCGGCACCAAGGGCTCTAGCATTTCCCCTCGCCACTTCAAGGGAAGGTTCCGCTATATCCGTTGCCGATACGAGCAAGCTTGTTTCTTCAAGCTTCATCGTAATCGCAATTGCACCGCTGCCGGTACCGATATCCGCTAAACGGAGCTTCTCGCGCTTATTAAAAATGGACGGCATCTTACGGAGTGCATGATAAATCAATTCCTCCGTTTCAGGCCTCGGTATCAGCACTTCTTCATTCACACAGAAGGTCCGTCCATAAAACTCTTCACTGCCGATTATATATTGGATCGGCGTTCCCTCAACATGGAGTTCCACAGCCTCCTTAAAACGCCCAAAATCAGCTTCGCTTAGCTCATCATGCAGGTTCGCCAGCAGCATGGAGCGGGTTTGTTTCAAGAAATGCTGTAATAGGATTTCACCGGCATTGGCATCACGATCATTCTCCTTTAAAAAAGAAGAAGCCCATTTAAGGGCTTCGAACACTTTCAGCGCAGAATCACTCATCTGCATTTTCCAGCCTGGAAGATTGGTCTTCCATGATCAAAGCATCCACGACCTCATCAAGCTTGCCTTCCATGATCTGATCGAGCTTTTGGATCGTCAAACCGATACGGTGATCCGTAACGCGGTTTTGCGGAAAGTTATACGTACGAATCCGTTCGGAACGATCGCCCGTCCCGACTGCAAGCTTCCTATTTTGATCATATTCCGCCTGCACTTCACGATGGATTTTATCGTATACCCTCGCCCGCAATACTTTCATGGCTTTTTCTTTGTTCTTGATCTGTGATTTCTCATCTTGACAAGATACAACCGTATTGGTCGGGATATGGGTCAATCGCACGGCAGACATTGTCGTATTGACACTTTGCCCTCCAGGACCGCTTGATGCGAACGTATCGACCCGAACATCCTTATCGTGGATTTCGACTTCCACTTCCTCCGCTTCCGGTAAAACGGCGACCGTGGCCGTAGAGGTGTGAATCCGTCCGCCAGACTCGGTTTCAGGCACACGCTGAACGCGATGGGCCCCATTTTCGAATTTCAATTTAGAATAAGCGCCATTTCCATTAATCATGAAGATAATTTCCTTGTAGCCCCCAAGCCCGGTAGGACTTGCCTCGATGACCTCTGTACGCCAGCCCTGCACCTCGGCAAAACGGCTATACATGCGGTATAGGCTGCCGGCAAACAAAGCCGCTTCATCTCCGCCAGCAGCGCCGCGAATTTCCATGATTACGTTTTTATCATCGTTCGGATCCTTTGGAATGAGCAATATTTTCAACTTATCTTCAAGACCTTTTATCGTCTCCTCAAGTTCGTTGATTTCCTCTTTTACCATATCACGCATATCCGCATCAAGTTTGTCATCAAGCATCGCCTTGGCTTCCTGGAGTTGCTCACGAACCGTTTTATACTCCTTATAAGCCGACGCGGTTTCTTGAATGCCGGATTGCTCCTTGGAGTATTCCCTTAATTTCTTGGAGTCATTGATGATTTCCGGGTCACTTAAAAGTTCATTCAATCTTTCATATCTATCTTCTACTGCTTGCAATCGATCAAACAAATCATTCACCTCATAAATTTCCCGATTCAACGATATGAATCGGAAGTAATCCATCTTTTTTC
>NZ_PHNG01000631.1:0-616 GCF_002803435.1 Bacillus sp. mrc49
ACGGATTTAACCGCCGTTTCCTGGATAGTTCCTTATGTAGACGAAGAAGGGAATAATAGATTTTATGTAAATAGTCATTCTTTTGTAGGAACTAAAGAGGGCCTGGAAAACAAAATGAAGCGGGATAAAATAGACTATTCAGCTCTAGAAACTGAAGGTTTTTGCACGATCACGACGAAGGAAAGCGGAATTATTGATTATAAAGACGTTATTAATTTTATTCATTCCCTTGTAGAACGATTTAACTTTAATGTGAAAGGGATCTTTTATGATGAATGGAGCGCGGCGCCTTTTATTACAGAATTAGAGGATCTATACCCATTGGTTGCAGTACGCCAGGGCTGGAAGACTTTAAGCCCAGCTACAAAACAATTTCAAGTCGATGTATTTGAAAAGAACATAGCGCATACAAACAACCCTCTTTTAAACATTGCTATTAATAACGCTATCACTTTAGTTCAAAATGATACGGTTATGATTGATAAGAAAATGAACCGTAATAAAATAGATCCACTAGCTGCAGCTCTGAACGCCTTTACTCAGGCCATGACCGCGCTAGAAAGTGGCGTCGATTATAACGATTTTTATACAAGTGAGGAATTTAGTTTTTAAGGAG
>NZ_PHNG01000632.1:0-641 GCF_002803435.1 Bacillus sp. mrc49
AAGGAATCTTTATTACCTGCCAAGGCACCGATAACGGCACCGCGGAGAAGAATTCCTTTAATTCTTTTTTCATCATCTACGACAGAGATCGGCAAGCTTGACGTTGCCATCACGTCCATAAGGTTTCCTAGCAATTCATCTTCTTTGACGGTCGGGATATCCGTAGTCATCACTTCAGATATCGATTGATTATTGCTCATGGCCTGACGCGCTTGTTCAGCTGTCACCGCCCCCAATAATTTCTGCTTCCTATCCACAACGAAAATGCTGGAATATCCCTGTTTACGCATGATTTCCAAGGCAACCCTCGGTCCTCTGTCAACTGAGATTTTCTCTGGTCGGATCATCACATGAGATGCTGTCAATACTTTTGATAAATCAACATCTTCGACGAACTTCTCGACAAATTCATTGGCTGGATTCATCATGATTTGTTCTGGTGTTCCCAGCTGAATCACGCTTCCATCCTTCATAAGCGCGATCCTATCCCCGATTCTCAATGCTTCATCAAGATCATGGGTAATGAAAATGATCGTTTTTTTATACTGATCTTGAATTTCAACCAGCTCATCCTGCATATCTTTACGTATCAGTGGATCAAGGGCGCTAAAGGCCTCATCCATCAATAATACGTCCGTGTC
>NZ_PHNG01000633.1:0-704 GCF_002803435.1 Bacillus sp. mrc49
CAAGGGGATGCAATGAAGAGGATGTATATAAACTGGCCGTCATTACAGCGGCGCAGGGGTTTGCGGCCCAGTACCAATAAGCGCTACCTTAGATAACATGTAAAGGGAGATTTCTATGAGTGAAACAGGTTCATTATTAATGCAGCAAGAGTGGCGGGTGATAGATCAATCTTCCGTTGGCCCCCAGTTCCCGGCTCTGGAATCCTTTGCAATGGATGATACATTATGTGCTTCCGTCGGTTCAGGTAACTCAGTGGCCGTAGCTAGGGCGTGGGTGCACCATCGAACCGTGGTCATGGGCATTCAGGATACGAAGCTGCCTTTTCTCAAGAAGGGTTTGGGTCATTTAGAGGAACACGGTTTCCAGGCCATTGTCCGCAATTCCGGGGGGCTGGCCGTCGTGTTGGACGAGGGGGTCCTCAATCTCTCGCTAATTTTCCCTGAAAACGAGCAAAAAATTGAAATCAATCGTGGCTACGATGCGATGTGGGAGCTTGTTCAATTGATGTTCGCCGATTTCCCGGTCAAGATGGAGGCAAGGGAAATCGTCGGCTCCTACTGTCCGGGAAGTTATGATTTAAGCATAAATGGACAAAAGTTTGCTGGCATATCCCAACGCAGGATCCGCAATGGGGTAGCGGTGCAAATCTATTTGTGCGTCAATGGAAGCGGGGCCGAGCGCGCCAGTCTCGTGAAAGGTTTTT
>NZ_PHNG01000634.1:0-2947 GCF_002803435.1 Bacillus sp. mrc49
CCGTGACCTCGTTCATAATTCCGGATAAATACAAAAGAAAACTAATGAGTGTAGCCAGGCCCCCTTTCACTGCGGCAACCTCCCATCTCAACATAAAAATTCGCCTCCTTCAAAGTGCATCTCCCCCTTCAACATAAAACTCTCTTTGTCTTTATCTTTGTATGTCTAGGATGAATTTTATACATAATAAAAAGCCGCCATTTAGGGACGACTTGAATTTTATTGCTCTTTAGTTTTGTTACCACACAGTTTGTTCCAATTTACCGTACTAATACCAGTAAATCTTAGACAACTTCAAAAAATAACCTTAAAGATTTAATTTTGATTGTTTCACAGTATAATCTCTTCCGTAAATATGGCTATTAAGCATTCCCGCATAGAACCCTGCCAATTTTTGTCTTCCTATAGTGTTTGGATGAATTCCATCAGATGTTAATTGAACTACATTATGTTTATTTACTCCTGATAATTTTCCAGCGTTTCCTAAAGGAATTCTCCAATTCTTCGCAATTGCTTCCATCATGTCTAAAAATTGATCAAAAGTATCTCCGTTTCTATTCGGGCTTATTGCGTAATCTCTAAAGGTGGGGGAAAACATAACAATTGCTATTTGTGGGTTAGAATTAGTGATATTCTTTAAGCCTGTGTTCCAAGCTCCTGCAAAAGTTTTAGGGTCAGTGCTGTCTAGTGTTCCTAGAGGAACACCTGAACCAAAATCATTACCACCATACGTACACGTAACCAAATCATAAGATGTGAAATCAATTGTGGATGAAATTTTCCAAAAAGCACTTGATTCGTAAGGACCGTATAATGTATCGTTAATCCCTTCCCGATTAGAACATGCAGAACCACCTTTCGCCTGATTATTTACAGTTGTTTTTAAATATTTTGCTACGGATGGGAGCACCTGAAGTGCAATACTATCTCCCAGTCCAATCCATTTTAATCCTTCCATTGTGTACCCCGACTCGATTTCCCAAGGCACAACATTTTCAGGATATCTTGAGTCTATAACTCGTGACCAAACACGAGATGAATTATTTCGTAAGTAGGCTTTTTGCGCCACCCAGATGCTACTCACTCTACTGACTTCTAAAATCATTCCAACTGCGACAGAAAGTTGTCCTTGAAACTCCGGTGGAAAGTTTAATATTCCATTTGAGCAGAGGTACTTCCCTTCCTTTACTGTGGTATTGCAATCACTTGTCGGAGTTCCACTGGCGAAATTATCAGCCAATTTAGCGTATGTGATGGAGCCATCACCAATAGTACCGATATTACCAGATGGCGCTTTTGCTTCCCATTTACCGTTTGCACTATTGTAAGTTAAAATATTTCCGTTTGTCGGAGTTGACGTAATATTTACTGGAAGGCTCCCGCCTGAACCAATCTCAATTAATCTTTGAGCAAGTGTTTTATTATCCTCTACATAGACAAATTCAGAACGTGTTAATGGATACATGTATTGTCCATTAGCGTCTTTTAGTTTTTTACCTTTTCCTTGCATGAACTAACCCTCCTAACCTAAGCAAGCGATTTAACACTAAAATTATCAAATCTCATAATTGCATTTGAAGTACCCAAGCCCACTTTATTAGTTGAACTAAGTAAGAATGTTTCAGTAGCTTCTATTGCTAAATTCCCATTAACAAATAATTTTATGTGTCCATCTGCTTGATGCTCTATTTTTAATTTATCATTAGCAGTTGCTGTACCCACCCATTCAATGATTGTCGAATATGCTCCAGCTTGCCATTTACCTATTCGATACTTAGTTCCTGAAATATAGATATACACCATATTCGAAATATCTTGCCACCTGAGCATGATCGCAGAATATGTGTTTGTTCCAGTATGTGGTACTGCATAATCCACTTCAACTGTGAACGAATTGCTCGGTACAGTAATATATGCCGGAGTCTTATAGGTACTTGCATTTGGTGCTGGTGCATAAAATTGTCCACCTGTCACTCCATAATTGGACGGAACCCAAGTTTGTCCAGTTTCAGTTGTTGTTAAAAGACTCTTATCAACCGAGAATGTATCTACAATATTTAGTGTCGCAGGAACTGTGTCAATCGTATACGCAACGGTTTGAACAACAGAACTGTTCCCGGCTGTATCCTTCGCAAATGCTTTTACTGTTGAGGTTGCTGATACAGTAAAAGGACTAGAATATTTTATACTTGCAGTAGTTGGCGTAGTTCCATCTAATGTGTAATAAATATCTGCTGTTTCATTTGCTGTAAGGGTTACAGATTGAGAAGTTGTATATGTTCCTGCTGCTGGACTGACGGTTAATACTGGTGGTGTTGTATCAGTAGGCGCTGTTACATCTTTCGTAAAGGCAACTGTATTAACGGCACTAATATTGCCTGCTGTATCTTTTGCGATTGCTTTAATTGTTGCGGTGTTACTTAGATTAATAGCGCTCGTATATTTGGTGCTTGAAACTGTAGGTGTTGAACCATCAAGTGTATAGAAAATTTCGGCTGTCTCATTTGTAGACATGGTTACACTTTGAGTAGTTGCAAAAGTACCTCCATTAGGTGCGATTATTAATATTGGAGCAGTTGTATCAGGTGGAGGGGCAGTATTTCCAGTATCAATTATTACAGTTTCCCCTGCTGCCCAATCCTCATATAAAATTACATTGGATGGTACTGTGCCACCCCCGCTTGCACCCCCGCCACTTTCAATAGTTCTGGCGATTTCGGCCAAACTTTCCATATTAAATTCTTTAAGTAATTCACCAGCAGCTATTGCTTGGTTTAATAAAGGGAACTCATTAGTGCTGGCAAGAGTGTTATCATTCAAAATAGACTTTGTGGAATTGTAATAAAATTTAGAAGTGACGAGTGTAGCTGTATTTCCTTCTGAAATCATTAATTCGGCTTCATGTTTTCCAGGGATCAAATAGGCTTGTCTAAGCAGAATGAATTCC
>NZ_PHNG01000635.1:0-3329 GCF_002803435.1 Bacillus sp. mrc49
TAGTACCCCTTTAGGAATGCGGGCTCCTAGCTCGGCGAATTTGCGAGGGTCTTTCAAGAATTCGACGACCTCGACAAGTTCCTGCTTTTCTTCGTCCGCTCCGGCAACATCATTGAAGCGTACCTTTTTCTTATCATCATTATACAATTTCGCCTTACTTTTCCCGAAATTCATGACGCGGCCGCCGCCGCCGCCTTGAGCTTGGTTAAGTAAAAAGAAGAAGAGGATAAAAATGATTACAAATGGAATGATGGAAGTGAAAAATGTCACCCAGCCACTTGTCTTTTCTGGAGGCTCGACATTGATGATGTCTTTATCCAGCTTGTTTGCAGCGTCATTGATCCGGCTTTGCGAATATTCACTGAATGGCACGTAAGTCACGAAGTTCTTGTTATCATCATAACCTTTGAGCTTACCAGTGATTTCAAAGACACTGCTTTCGGGCTGCATCGTAAGTGATGTAACGTCCCCACTCTCCAAATGCTTATAGAATTCATCTTGGGTCATTTTTACGTTTGGTTCATTGTTATTATTAAAGATGCTTACAATCCCAATGATGACCAAAAAGATCAGTAAATAAAATATCGTATTACGGAAGATCCGATTCATCCCTTACCTCCTCCCACGGGTAAACAAACTATAGTAAATACTATCATACAAAATTAAAGAATTACAATAATTTAACACCGCTGTTTTAATCTGGTCTTTTCTTTCAAACAGGTACGATCAATTCGAGTAAATTTCAGGCTTCAATATGCCAATATACGGGAGATTGCGATATTTTTCGGCAAAATCCAGACCGTATCCGACAACGAATGCATCAGGAACGATAAATCCGGCATAATCGGGAGTGATATCCGCTTTCCGGCCTGTCGGTTTATCCAATAAGGTGACGATTTTAATCGATTTTGCTTTTCTATAGCGGAACAGTTCCGCAAGATAGCTAAGTGTTAAACCACTGTCGATAATATCTTCGATGATTAAGATGTCACGGCCTTCCACTGATGTATCTAGATCCTTGATGATTTTCACTTCACCGGAAGATACAGTTGAGTTACCATAGCTTGAAACATCCATGAAGTCCATTTCAAGATGTGTATCAACACGCTTCAGCAAGTCAGACATAAATGGCATCGCGCCTTTCAACACCCCGATGGCCAACGGGAACTTGCCTTGGTAATCAGCTTCTAGCTGTGCACCCAGTTCCTTGATTTTCGTTTGAAGTTCTTCCTCTGTGATTAACACTTTTTCAATGTCGTTTTGCATGGTCATTGTAATTGATTGCCCCCCATGAAGAATTAAGCTTTTTTATATTCTAAGTAGATTAAAGATGTTTCATCAGAAAACATTTCCGGCTCAACATCCGATTTCTTTAAACCGGGCAGCCAGATGGCCTTCCCCGCTTGATCGATGATGACCGGCCACACATTTCTTTCCTGCATCGGGATTTTTTCATTAATGAAAATATCCTTCAACTTTTTAGTGCCGCCCAATCCCTTGACTGCCATCCGTTCGCCATCCTTCCTTGTTCGGACGGTAAGCGGAAGCCGAACAGCGGATTCGGGAAGTATAAAAGAATGGTTTCCACTGACTACCGGAATTTCTTCTTTTATATAGTGCGCTTTAATCTTATATCCATTCGGAAGAATAGTCTCACCGGGAATTTGTAATATAAGGGAATATCCTTGGCTTTTTGGGCGAAAAAATCGAAAGGTGCAAGTTTGATATGATTTTTCCGCAATCAAGCCCTCCGGAAGATGCAATTCTGCAGATGGTTGAGGATTAAAAAACAAAACTAAAAGTTGATCAATATGTAATGCTGAAAGCGATGAAGGTCTCTCCAAATAAAGATAGTTTAATATTAGTTGAATCGCTCTTCTTTGTAAAGGTTTAGGCATCGCGAGGACCTCATCAATCTTAATAACCGCTTGATTTTCATCCTGCTTGATCCAAACCTCGGACATTTTACCTGAAACGAGGTTCTGCAAAAATGCCTCATCTTCATAAAGCTCTTCACTGAAACGCTGGAAGTGCTCATGAACTTTTCCATTTTCCTGCTTTAAAAACGGAAGGACTTCGTGCCTAAAGCGGTTCCTTACATAGGTATCTTGATCATTGCTCGGGTCGAACCTCGGTTCAATCCCATGAAGATCGGCATACTCCATGATTTGCGACTTCGTGATTTCAAGTAAAGGCCTGATCAGCTGGCCGGAGTGAAAGCGCCGCTTCATAGGGATGCCTGCCCGCGCCTTACCCGTCGCCCCCCTTGTTAAACGCATGAGCATCGTTTCGATTTGATCGTCTCCATGATGCCCCAGCACAAGTGTGTCGGCCTGGTGCTTATCCATCACTTCTTCATAGAAAGCAAAGCGTAACTTCCTTGACGTTATTTGGGAGCTTTCCCCTGTATGCTTCATCCCGGCAGGAACATCGATCCTTTTCCCTTCAAAGGCGATGCCCCATCTTGCGCATATTCGCTCGACATACCGATAATCCTCATATGATTCTTCACCACGGAACATATGGTCAACACTTGCAACGATCATCCCGTATTGAAAAAGCGGTTGGATTTCCTTCAGGATATGGAGAAGCACCATTGAGTCCGGTCCCCCGGAAACACCTATGACCAATTTCGTCTTTTCCTGGATCAATTCATTTCTATAGATAGTGTCGAGAATTTTTTCCTTTAACATACAATCTTCCTTCTTTATGGACAGGTAATAGTTAATACGGTTCAAAACATGAAATGGTACCAACTATTTCATGATATTCGTTAATTAACTATATCATAACAACTGTTCATATATGTAGAGAACATAGAGCATCGATATGATCGCAACAAGTAAAAAAGTCTCAAACAGTCCTCCCCGCTTCTTGTTGGAATGGTTTTGGGACCTTCTTGCCTGCCTTGTCGCAGGCTTGCTTGCCGCCGCCTGGACAGTCCCCGTTTTCTTCTGGTGGCTTTGCTTACTCAACACAGCAACTAAATCCTCCCTCATTTGAAGCGCTGAATCGTACTTCCCGTGCAGCGCTTTATCCAGCATTTTTCTATAGGGGAGAAGTTCCTTTTTCTGCTTAATCAAGTCATTTAGCTGACTATACCCCTCCCCTTTCTTATGGAAACGTCCCGGGTAGGCTGAATTGATGATGATCATCGCCACAGCGAACAAGTCATATTGCGGATCGGCCTTCCTCGAACCAAGCCCCCAGTAACCTCTATCAAAGAACTCCGTGAATTCCTTGACTGAACGGCCAATCAAGGTCGTTCCCCCTACATCGACGCAGCGCACCTTATAGGCGGGAGAAGTCACGATCAAATTCTCTGGCTT
>NZ_PHNG01000636.1:0-42816 GCF_002803435.1 Bacillus sp. mrc49
AAGCGGCCCTGTTCCAGCAAGTAAAGGCCTTCATCCACCCTTTGCAGCTGCCTTTTAAAAAACATTCCTGAAACGGCTCCATAAATCAGCCCTGCCGTCATGACCAGACTTGGCAGGAAAATGACGAAGGGCAGCCCCATGACCACTTTCTCCCATAACAAGCCCCAGTCGGACAGCGGGAAAATAAAGAAAACCACCGCCGGCAAAAGAAGCGAAAGAACGAAGGAAACACCTAGGGCACTCAAGATCTGGCGTGTCACGATGCTCATACCCGCTTCACCTCTAAATCCCCAACAAGGATGGACGTGATGATATGCACTTTATGGTCCGCTTCATCGAAGCCCGCTGTTTGAAAAGAATGGATTTGATTAAAGACCCTCGATTCAGGCTTATTTTCAAAAATCCGTGCTCTCCCCGCCATGACGGAATGATGGACCCTTATTTCGATGCCATACGGGATGAGGACCGTGATATTGCCAATGATATTCCTAAGGGAAATGACGGCATCCCCTTTCGGCAGGATCGTCCGGCTCAAATCAATGACCGTATCACCGACCCCGCTTTGAACATTCACGGAATTCCATTCGTATACCTGCTCACCCGTTTGTTGATGGCCGAACAACTTATTTTGAAAGAGATGCCCACTTTTCAATAACGGCTCCTTATGGACTTGTTCTTCGTCAATCCCTTCATTGGTGATGATCGGGTTGATCCAATCGGGATTCTTTTTCGACTGATAATATAAAAGTAAGAAATAAATGAGAATGGCGAAAAGGAAAAACTTAAAAACGAACATATTCAAAACTGTGATGATCAGTGAGATCAGTCCTGTAAAAAATAAAATCTTCCCGATTGTCCGCTTAGTGAATTTCCTGCCCAAATAGATTAAGACAACCGAAAAAGCAAGCGGAAACAGTAAGCCTCCACCCTTGAAGGAAATCTCCAAAAAAAGCAAGACGATTCCGATGAGGAAGATCCAACCCATATAATCCGTTTTCATTTTGTTCAACATCGGCCCGCCTCCCTTGTAATTGATCATGATACTCTTAAAAGGCGCAGTCAACCGCGCCTTTTAAGAATACCACGAATCGATTAGGTTCTAACAGAGCGTTTTCCCTCATCCTGCGCATTTGGAGGATAAGGGATCACAGCCATGCATGAATAATATTTACGCTTCTTTCTGTTCCAATTCCTTTTCAAGCTGGGCGATTCTCGCATCGATGGTATGCCGGTTATAATCGGTATCGACTTTATGCTCGATGCGGTCAATATAGTGCTCCATCTCTTCAAACATCGCTACCGGTTTGGCCTCCGTGCGGCCTGCATCCAACACTCGATTGATCCGGTGGTTTGCCCGGGCAATATTCTCCCTGCCCATCAATTCCATCCGCTTTAAATGCATATCCTTGAGCTTATGCTTCATTTCTTCATATTTACGCTCCAGCTCAGCCAACTGAACCTCCGCACTCTTATGCGCCTCCATCAAGCTTTGCGCACGATCTTCATAGTGCAGGCTTTCCTTAAGGGCAAATTCCATTAAATCCGTTTCACCGGACTGCTTCGCAACCTCGGCTTGGTTTTTGCGTTTTTCAGCTAAACTTTGCGCTTGATTATATTCACGCGTAAACTCTTCTTTCAGAAGATATTGACGCTCAAGCAGCTTGCCGACCTTCTCCGTCTCCTGCTCACACTGCCGCAAATATTGATTCAGCATGCCAATCGGATTCTTTTGCTCCTTCTTATCAAGCAAATCATGAAAGTCCGCCGAAATCGTTTGTTTCATTCTAGAAAATAAATTACCCATTACCTATCCATCCCTTCTATTAGTTCTTATTCAAATCTTTCCACTCTCTTTCAAAATTGGAGAATGGATCATTTTCAGTTGATGCATTTTCATCATTGTCATTCCATTTTTTATAGACGAGGTAAAGTACATAAGCTGCCACCAATCCCAAAATCGCCGGAATATGGGAAATAGAAACAATCAGCACGATTACGCAAACTGACCCCCACGCGACCTTGGCCCCTGTCGAATCGGACTTCATGAACTGCTTGAACCCAAAGTATAAAATCGCCAAGCAAATCGCCAAACCGATCAATGGACCCACATTCGCCAGCAGCACGAACAATGCAATCAAACCTACAATAAACAAACCAAATTTCTTCATCGTTTTCGTCCTCCTTTCCATGTATATATCTTATCTATTTTTCCAAATTCGTATAATGAGCCTTAGCTATATTTTCATATAAGACCTAAGGCGTAGCGTATATAAGTCCCCCAACACTGAGAAGGAAAATTAAGCTGGTCCACTCACCAATTTGGCGGTCTTACTCGCGAATTCGGCGCCCGGCTCGTTTTTTGTGCTGCTTTCTATTGAGTTTGGGCACTTTATTCGTGAGTTTGGCTGGTTTTCTCGCGATTTGGGCGCTCGGCTCGTTTTTTGTACTGCTTTCATTATTGCCCGGCGATAAAGACAAAAAATCTTCCGGTTGTATTAAACCGAAAGATTTTTTGCGTTATCCATTATACATATAGGCCTTCGACGTAAACGGAGGTGATGGTTTGAGCGATTTCTTCGACAGAGCTTTGATGCTCGTTCCTAACGATTTCCCAGAGGTACATTTCATTTGTGAAAAACCAGCCTTTTGCAACAATCTCATGGTTCAATTCGGCTCTTGCCAGTCCTTTTTGCTGTGCATAGGCGACGTCCTTTGATATTCGCTGGGTGAATTTCAGGCGGATGGCTTTCCATTTATCTGAAATGGCGGCCGACATTCCTATGGCCTGTTCGAAAACCTGGAGCATATTGCGTTCAGCCTCTGCCATTAATAAAAAAGCCTTGGCTTGGTTGTTTATGATTTGTCTCGCTTCGTCTTTTGATTTCGGAAAGAAAGAGGTCTCGGCAATGTCATAGAATTGCCCCATCACATTCTCCATTAATACTATTAATAGATCCTCTTTTCCTTTAAAGTGCACATAGGCCGTTCCATATCCGATATTCGCCCTTTTGATCATCTGGGATATGACTGCGGCTTGATAACCTTCTTCAAGAAAAATTTCTTTTGCAGCTTCCAATAGCTTTTGCCGTGTCATCATCGAGCGTAAATGCCGTTTATCCCCTATTTGGCCATCAATCATGCATGCCCATCCCCCCTTATATCTAGCATAAAGGATTTCCATTAAAATAAAAACGTTTGCAGTAAATTGAAGTATTTGTTAATTATTTTAATTTTCTGATTTTTTTATTGACATGATGTCATATTCTTTGCTACGATTTTCCTAGAAAGATAAGTATTTTTATATAGGAGGTCACTATGGTTACAACATACACGTTGGATTACGCGAAACAGCTGGATGAACAAGATGCCCTTCATGCATTTAGGAATGAGTTTTATTTAAAGCCTGATTCCATCTATATGGACGGGAACTCCTTAGGTCTGCTTTCAAAAAGGGCTGAGCGCACTCTTTTGGAATCTTTATCGGATTGGAAGGAACATGGGATCGACGGGTGGACACAGGGAAAACATCCATGGTTTTTCATGGCTGAGGAACTGGGGGCAAAAATGGCCCATTTGGTCGGTGCTTCCTCCGATGAGGTCATCGTAACCGGCTCGACTACGGTGAATCTGCATCAGCTCGTGTCCACCTTTTATAAGCCTGAAGGATCCCGCACAAAAATCCTGGCGGATGAGCTGACCTTTCCGACAGATATTTACGCACTCCAAAGCCAGTTGCGCACTCATGGGCTCGATCCGGAAACCCATCTCATCCGAGTGAAGAGCCGGGACGGCCGATTCCTTGAAGAGGATGATATCATCGAAGCCATGACCGATGATATCGCTCTCATCATCTTGCCGACGGTCCTGTATCGCAGCGGCCAAATATTGGATATGAAACGTCTGACCGAGGAAGCCCATGAAAGAGGAATCATGATCGGATTTGATGGATGCCATTCGATTGGTGCGATTCCGCATTCGTTCAGGGAATGGGATGTTGATTTTGCTTATTGGTGCAATTATAAGCATTTGAATGGCGGCCCTGGCGCCGTTGGCGGCTTGTATGTAAACCGTAAACACTTTGGGACGATGCCTGGATTGGCCGGCTGGTTCGGCTCAAGTAAAGAAAAACAATTCGATATGGAGCATACGTTAACTCAAGCCGATTCCGCTGGTGCCTACCAAATTGGGACACCGAATGTGTTAAGCTGTGCCCCTTTAATCGGATCCTTGGAAATTTTTATGGAGGCAGGAATTGAAAACATCCGGGGAAAATCTCTCAAAATCAATCAATATTTAATCGACTTGGTCGAAAATGAGTTGAAGGACATGGGGTTTTTCATCGGGACGCCTAGAGAAGAAGCTCGGCGCGGCGGCCATGTCAGTTTAGAGCATAAAGAAGCTGCACGCATTTGCAAAGCATTGAAAGCTAACGGCGTGATACCGGATTTCCGGGCGCCTAACATCATTCGCCTAGCTCCGGTTGCGCTCTATACCTCCTACGCGGAAGTTTGGGAAGTCGTCCGAATCCTCAAAAAAATCATGACAGAAAAACAATATGAAAAGTTTAAAAATGAACGTGAAGTCGTGGCATGACAATAAAGCCTGGGGGACGCCCTCCCCCAAAGGTTTGATTGGCTTTACATAAAGAAAGGGGATGAAATATGGAGAACAACAATATACAATTGAATAGGAAAGATGATCCAGAAAAAGGATTGAAGCGATCATTGGAAACCAATCAGCTTTCGATGATTGCCATGGGCTGTGCCATTGGGACGGGTTTATTCCTTGGCAGCGGGCTTGCCATTCAAGCGGCAGGTCCAAGTGTATTGCTCAGCTATGCACTGGGGGCTTTCATTGTCCTGCTGTTGATGGGCTGTTTGGCAGAAATGACAGTGGCTCATCCCACTTCCGGATCGTTTGGGGCCATTGCTGAAACGTACATGAATCCCATGGCGGGTTATCTTGTTCGCTATTCTTACTGGATTAGCAATGTCTTGGCTGTTGGCGTGGAAGTTAGCGCAGTCAGCGTGTATATGAAATATTGGTTCCCTGCCGTACCGGGAATCGTATGGATTTTTCTGTTTGCAGGTGTCCTTATTTATGTAAATGCCACTAGCGTAAATACCTTCGCTACATTTGAATATTGGTTCTCCTTTCTTAAAATAAGTGCCATCGTTGGTTTTATCCTCCTTGGAGCCTATGTACTACTCGGTACATCAGAGCCACATATAGGACCGCAGAACTTCGTGAATGAAGGAGGTTTTTTCCCATTTGGCTGGTGGGGAATGTGGGTAGCCGTATTCATTTCATTATTCAGCTTTCTTGGAACCGAAATGATAGCGATTACATCAGGCGAAGCAAAAGATCCCGATGTAGCCGTTCCGAAAGCATTAAAAGCTACGGTTTTTCGTTTATCCACTTTCTATGTCCTGACAATCGGGATCATGTTGATGATCGTTCCATGGAAAACAGCTGGAATCGAGGAAAGCCCCTTCGTAAAGGTGATGGAGATCTTGAACATCCCCGGTGCTTCCGGAATCATGAATTTCATCATTTTAACGGCCGCGCTATCTGCCATGAATGCTCAGCTCTATGCTTCGACACGCATGATGTTTTCGTTGGCGCGGCGGGAAAATGCACCTAGCATTTTAGGGAAATTAAACAAAAGGAACGTTCCGGCAAATGCACTGGCTGTCTCGACAACGGGGATTTTCATTGCTGCAGGCGTTCATGCTTTACTTCCAGGTTCCTCCTATGCCTTCATGATGGGCATTTCCATGTTCGGTGCCATTTTCACTTGGTTCATGATCTTCATTTCCCATTTGTATTTCAGGGTGCAATGGGATAAATCAGGCGGCCGTAGGCTACCGGTAAGAATGATCGGCTTTCCCTATCTAACCATTTTAGGTGCAGGCCTTTTATTCTGCCTGATGATTACGACTTGGTTTACGGATTTCAAAATCATGCTCCAATTCGGGGTTCCTTGGCTGTTATTTTTATCTGTTGCTTATTTCGTTTCGAAAAAAAGAAATTCGATTCAGCATCCAGGACAGGAATCTCCCAATAAGAAGATAACTTAGAATGACATATCACCGTCTTTGTATATGAAAAGTGAGGGGATTAGCGGAATGAAGAATATGAATGACAAGGAACAAAACGGGTCTGGACTAGAAAAAAATATCCAAACCGATTTTCAAAAATCGATGTCTTACGGGGATTATCTCCACCTCGATCAGATTTTATCGAGTCAGCATAGGTGCTCCGACCATCATGATGAAATGCTTTTTATCATTATCCATCAAACGAGTGAGTTATGGATGAAACTCATTTTACATGAATTGAGGGCTGCCACAGAGTGCATCCGACATAACAATCTGGAGCCCTCGTTTAAAATGCTGTCACGTGTTTCGAGAATCCAACAGCAGCTGATTCAGTCATGGAATGTCCTTGCAACCTTGACCCCGGCTGAATACATGGAGTTCAGGGACAAACTGGGACAATCCTCAGGATTCCAATCCTATCAAAATCGCCTGATTGAATTTGCGCTGGGAAACAAAAATGCCCATACGCTAGCAGTCTATCAGCACGAGGCCGACCTCTATGAGCAAATGCAGCAGGCCCTTCATGACCCAAGCATCTATGACGAGGCGATCACCGCTCTTGTCGCGCGTGGGCTGCCTGTTGATCAAGACGCCATCAGTCGCGATTGGTCGCAAAAATATGAACCGAATGCCAGTGTCGAGGATGCTTGGCTGACCGTTTATCGCGATGTCGAGCAATATTGGGACTTATATGAGCTCGCAGAGAAGTTAGTGGACATCGGCCACCAGCAACAATTATGGCGCTTCAATCATATGAGTACCGTCGAAAGGATCATTGGCAACAAAACCGGAACCGGTGGATCATCCGGTGTTACGTATTTAAAAAGGGCTCTCGACCAACACTTTTTCCCAGAACTTTGGAGCTTAAGAACGAAGCTATAAGAAGAATAATGCTGGAGGTAACGCATGAGTACATGGATTGATATTTCACAGCGACTGGATGAACAAGTCGCAACTTGGCCGGGCGATACACCATTCTCATACAAAGTAAGCTGGAGCAAGGAAGAAAGCGGATCGGTCAATGTAGGCCAAATCAGCATGAGCGTCCATACTGGTACACATATCGATGCACCGTTTCATTTTGATAATGAGGGAAAACGGGTGATTGAATTGGATCTCGATTTATATATCGGGTGTTCCCGTGTCATCCACTTACCTAACAGGACGAACATAGGCGTCACTGATTTGGCCAATCACGACCTGCAAGGCGTGACCCGGCTGTTAATTCGGACGGATGCTTGGAAGGATAGGAGCGTATTTCCGGAAACCATTCCCCCTATCCAACCGGAATTAGCCGCTTATCTTTCAGGTCTTGGCATTCGGCTTCTTGGCCTAGATTTACCTTCGGTCGATCCATTGGAAAGCAAAGAGCTGTCTGCCCACCATGAACTTGCCGGCCATGGAATTCACATTCTTGAGGGCCTTGTTTTGGACGGGATAGATCCCGGGAATTATGAATTGGCTGCCCTTCCCCTGCCATTGGTTCATGCAGATGGAAGCCCGGTTCGTGCTGCATTGAAAAAAATCCCTTGAATGGGATCATCCGAAAAAACGGAAGTGGCTCCCGGATCATGCGGGAGCCATTCTTTTTATGACTGTCGCCGACGGGTATGGACATAAATTTTTTTGAAAATCCAGCCTTTGATTATCTCGGCTCCACATGTATAGTTAGAACTACTAAAATAACTTCAAGGAGTGTTCTTAATGTTTATAAAGCTAACAAAAGAGCAACAAGAATTAATGATAGCCGATATCCAATATTTTTTTTCGCAAGAAAGAGATGAGGAAATAACTGAATTCGCTGCAGAACGAGTATTGGACTTCGTTAAAGAATCGCTCGCCCCCCATTTCTATAACGCCGCCGTCCATGATGTCAAACATGTTGTCGAACAGCAATATTCTTCCCTTGAAGATGAAATATTAACGCTCGAACGACCGATCAAAAGATAAGCGATTTCACGAGCCTTGATTTATTGAAACTCGCGGGTAAATGGCGCCATTCTGTCATATGCCCCTTTTTCCGGCAATGAACAAAAGCGCGGGTAAACGGCTGAAATTCATAAATAAAATGCCCAATTGATGAATATTTTCCTTTCGTCGCTCCCTCAACTGTGTTTGTTTATGTTATAATCTTCTGAATTCAACAACGAGAATGGAGGTCCGTATATGGATAACTTTTATTTGTTCGTGCTTATGTGCATTCTTCTCATTCTTTTGCCTGGTCCGGATACGGCAATAGCCACTAGGAATACGGTTACCGATGGGACGAAGGGTGGGTTTAAGACGATGCTGGGCACTTGCTGCGCCCTGCTCATTCATACTTCAGCAGCCGTGTTTGGTCTTTCTGCGATCATCGTGAAGTCGGCTTTGTTGTTTTCCGTCTTCAAATATGTGGGGGCCGTTTATCTGGTCTATCTAGGGATCAAAACGTTATGGGGATTAAAGAATAATCAAGCCGACAATGGCACAGTGGTACCCGCGAAAAGCAGGTATGAGAGCCATTCATGCTTCAAGCAGGGGTTTCTTACCAATTTACTCAACCCTAAAGTGGCCGTGTTTTTCTTGACGTTCCTGCCTCAGTTCGTGGATCCGGGCAATAAGACCTTTTTGCCGTTTTTGATCATGGGGATAACGTATACCGTTTTGACGGCGCTGTGGTTCATTTTTTATATCTATCTGTTGAACCAGATCAGCACTTTTATGAAAAAGCCGAGGACGCAGGCGATTTTTGAGGGTTTGACTGGAACCGTTCTGATTGGTTTTGGGATAAAGCTGGCACTGGAAAAAGCTCATAATTAATTGGAGCTGCACATCAATTGGGACATCTGTCATAATTGGTGTGCAGTTTTTTCTCCATTTGAATGGGGGATATTTTTATAATTGCTATCGATTCAAACGCTTTGCCAAACGGAGATTGCGGCATCATCGGTCATGACGCTTTCCGTTTTCCCCTTCCCCTCTTCATATTGCCTTTCATTCAACGTATCCATTCACAAAAAAACCGATCGTTTCAAGTTCATGTTCCGTTAATTCCCGTTTTGCCTCTTTTGCCAATTCCCGCTCGATTTTGGCTCGATCTCCTCGATGCTCGACGACAGCTCTGGTGCATTGTTTCATTAATTTTAGTTCAGCCTCCATTTCCTGCTTCGTGCAAGGCTGATCATGATGGGAAAGTATATATGTATCGGCATCATAGGCTTCAATGTTCTCGACGAGCCTCGAGGCCTGTTCAGCGGTATAATTCCATTTTTCCGCATAAAGATTGGCGTAAAAGCAGTCTCCAAGAAATAATGTTTTTTCCTCTGGAACATAAATGATGCAGGAATCCTTGGCATGATCACCGCCGACGTGTTCAATGATACAGGTTACATCGCCGAGATCGATCGTCAGCTTTTTTTCAAACGTGATATCGGGCAGCGGCATGGAAATTTCTCGATTTCTTCCAAGCTCCAGCTTGATGGCATCCGCACAAAATGGTATCTCCGTGCCTGCTTCAACCCGCTGGTCAAGAGCTTGATCTTCCCAAGAGAGCGGCTGCATTTCCTTAATATGCTGATAGGTTTTTTCGTGACAAATGACTGGAATTCGGATATGCTCCAGTCCGAATACGTGGTCCCAGTGGGAATGGGTCAATACAAGCAAATCCCCGCTTATATCATGTTTAAGCAATTCGTCCTGAAAGAGCTGTGCGTGCCCCACGGAGTTACCGGCATCGATGAGGAGCGTTTTCTTGTTTCCCGTGACGGCGGCAAGAACCGGCCGATCCGTTTTTTGGACCGGTGTCAGGTAGACGATATGTTTCGAAAGGTGCTGTAAAGTTTGCATGATTGTTTCTCCTTCGGATAGATAGTGTGGATGGAAGCCTAAGTATACCAAACCCGTGCGATTCCAAGGCATTAAATGAACCTGTTGCAATATACCGTTATTTTCGAGAGAGCGTTCAAAAAGGTGGCTTTAAAGTAGGATTCATCCTTTTTTATGTCTTCCGGTGGCTCGATATATTTTTTATCAGCAGCAACTAGTGTACTATCCGCAATTTTAGAATCGATCGCCTCAATTAGCTGGGAGGCGAATGGTTCACTATCAATGATCACCATCGATTCCGTATTTAAAAAGGCAGATCGTGAATCCAAATTGAAGGAACCGACTGCACTTAACCTTCGATCATATACTACTGACTTCCCATGCAATGAATACAGCTTCGAATATTCATAAAGCCTTGCCCCCGTCTCAACGATACGATCCCTAAGCCCTAAATAACTGGAAAAAGCGATTACATTTGGAGTCGATGTCACCGAATTGGTCAATATCGTCCACTCGGCTTCAGCATCCAGTCGATTTGGCACGTACTCCTCCAACATGTCGGCCGGAACGATATAAGGGCTCTGGATGAATACCGATCGCTTCGCCTCCGCTGCAATATCCACTAATGATTTCCACACAAAAGGATATTTATAGAAACGCTCGATTGGATTATGAAGGAAAGAAACTTTTTGCGTAGTGGCTGTTGACGTGTTCCAATCGTTGGTCGGATGAACGAAATCGGCATTCGCATGCCAGGCCTCACGATATTGACTGGATAATCTCGCCCTCATCTTTTTTCCTTTTTCCGTTTGTTTCTTGGAAAGATCCGCAAAAACCTCGCTCGTATATGGATGATTCCATAATTCATTCAAATAGCCCTTCATATCAACGATGACACTGTCTTTTTCTTGTTTCGCATTAAAAATCAGGACATCGCGGTCGTAGACAAAATCCTTAGGCGGCTTGCTTGCCAAATACTTATCGGCAATATTCCTGCCCCCGATGATGGCTAACTTGCCGTCCACTGTCATGATTTTGTCATGAAGCCGATTGTGCCAGGTCCATGGCCTGAATGGCTTGAAGGTTTCGTAGTACCTTAATTCGATATTTTCATGTGATGACAATGCATAGCGGGAATTCCGCAATTCACCCCTCAGGCCATGGCAAATTCCGTCCAGGAGGATCCGGACCTTGACGCCGCGATCGGCTGCTTCGATCAAAGCTCCCAGAAGCAGTTCGCTCGTTTCCCCTTTTGCGATGGAGTAGTAGGCAACATCGATCGATTCCTTCGCTTCCTGAATCATTTGCATGCGGGCCAGTCCTGATTCATATCCGTCTTCAAGAAGCTGCACACGATCGACGGTTGATCCTTTTGTTCCCATATAGGTACTTATGTGATCCGTCATCCTGCCAGCTTCTTTTTCCTTGGGAAAGCAGAAAATGACCACTGCCGCCACCACTACATAAAGAAAATATACTAAAAGAACAAGCAAAAACCCCTTCCATGCCATTTTGGCAGCCATTGACCATCCCCCCTTACCCGATATGTTACTACTATTCGTAATAAGCAAGGCTGCTATTCAGTTTAAATAAATAACCCTTCCTGGCGGCTGAAATGCCGGAAACTTGGACATTTATTTTTCTTTTAAATGTGACAAAGTCGTGAACATGTAAGCAGTTGCATACTATTATATAGAAGGAGGGATTTTATGAATAACAAAATAAGCATCTTCAATTATTGCTTCCCATTAGGTGTGTCAGAGGTGTTCTTCTTATCCAGCTTTTATCTTTCCATCCTAGACGTCTCTCTATTTGCTTTAGCTTTACCATTTTCCGCCTTGTTTCTCCTGATATCCGTGTACCTATTCCTTCGAACGAATAAAGCGGCCAAAGCTTTACTTGACCAAGAAGAACGAAGAAGGGAGATTCATGCCTTTTACCATCAGTCCTTCGGGATTTTTGCGATCATTTTCGCTGCGTTACTTTTTGCTTCCTTAGCTTATATTCCCCTAATGGAAAACGGAGGACACTTCTACCTTCTTTATTGTTTACCCATGGCGTTATGCTGCTTGATTCCTGTAGTCACATCTTATAAAGGAATGAAACAAAATAAACTGGAAATCGATCGCAATGCAACGACGAAAATCTAGATTTTTCCAAAAAAATCGTCAAGAGCGGGAGGGACAATCAACCTCACTGCATTACTTGGTGAATAGCAACAAAGAAAATAGACATAAAAAAAGACACTGGTTTAACCAGCGTCTTGACTGAACAGCAAACTGCATAACGAGCGGCGGCTTTCCGAAGTGAGTCAGTAGCCACTAAGATCATGAAAGTAACCCAACCCTCCACGCATCTTTCCGGATGGTGTGCAGGGGGTTGCTTTTTTTTTATACCAAAACTGCTTATTGCTCCACTACTCGGCCATCTTTATATATGTTGAACCAGCCGATCGTACCTGTACCGCCTTGATCGATCCAATCCTGGTTGGCGGCTTTAAATAGGTAATACGCTTTTCCTTTGCCATCTTTCAGCAATCTGCCGTCACCGCTGAATACGATCTTGCTCCCTAGCTTTTTCTTGCCTAGCGCAATTGCATCCTTATCCGTGAACTGTTTTCTTTCGACCTTATTTTCATCCAAGGCTGCCCATGTCTTCGGCCCGACGATACCATCCGAGCTCAGATTGTGCTCCACTTGAAATTCCCTAACGACATTTTGCGTTTGCGTACCGAAGATGCCATCAACACCCACAGTATATTTAACATCCTTAAGGCTTTGCTGCAGGTCGGTTACATAGCTTGAGCGCGAGCCTTTGCGGAGGGTCGGACGCGTTTCCGCCTTCGTTTCGATTTTCTGGACTTGGCTATCCTTTGAAGCTGCGTGGGTAATTGATGCAGCCCCTGTACCTAGTGGCGCCGCCATCAAGGCAACGGCAGGAATCATGACCAATAATTTTTTCTTCACTGTCATATTACCTCCATTCATATAATCATCAGCTGATTTTCCGACTATCTTTCTATGGAGCACATTCATTATAACGTATGCGATTGATTTATTGGGTTTCAATTACTTATTTTTAATAAAATGGTAATAAGTGTTCACGAGAGCCGAAGGTCTTCTGACTGATAGTCAAGCGTTGACCTCGATTACCAAAGTATCGAATAATTGGCCATCGATATAAACCAATATCGCCCATTTACCTGCTTCCGGCAACACCACGTTAGTGGGCAGGCTGGCATCCGCTCCATTAATTTTACCGCCGCCAATCCCGTTCCTTGACCAAACTCCTTCACTGTAAACAGGACTGATATCCTTCGATTCTTTATGATAGCCGACAAGAGACAATTGCCCCTCATCAATCCCCCAAAAGTGCCACAGCCATTTTTGGATTTCGTTTGCCTTTAATTTAGGGCCGATTATGCCGACCTTGTTCTCATTTCCTGACATGGCGCTGCCTGTATCCGTGTTAAACTCAGCGGCCGTCATTTCCCAATCGACCTCTTCAAAATCCTCTTCCGCAACAAAACCGGGAGCATCATTGGAAAGATTCTGTTTAGGGGATTGTTGGGACTCCTGAACATTGGTTGCGGTACAGCCACTTACACCCATTAAACATAACAATAATAAAACCAGCCTTTTTTTCCCGCTCACAAATAAATTCCAGCCCTTCTTTATCGTTTCATTTTGGACGCCGGCTGTTGACCTTCTTAGCAACCTAGCCCTATTGGTAAATTATAACATACAGAAATGATAGACGTTTCATTCCATAAAAAAAACCGAAATCAACGATTGATTTCGGTTTTACATGAACTCATGAGTGCACTTGCTTCGTTTTTTTGACTTCAACGACGGCCTTTTGATCGATTTTTGTAAAAATGCGCTCGACCTCCGTTTTATCATGCAACAGATGCTCGCGGTTTTCATTTAACAGTTCTTTATACGATTTTCTTCTCCTAGACATTCTTTCATTCACCTCTCAAACGATTGAACTCTCTCTGCAGGACAACCATCGGCAGTTCGTAGAGCTGTTTATTATATTTCTTGAATATGCCGAATTTCAGAAGTTCTTGGATAAGTTCTTCTTTCTTCCATTCTCTCTTATTATTTAATTGGGTAATCATCAATCACCCTCCTTAATAAATAGGCAGTCTTTCGGTACTTATGGTTATTTTGCATCCGATTCCAAACGAGAAACCGCCATTTCTTCCTTTTGCTTCCCCAACTAAGAGCCCGATTTGCAAATTCTTCACATTGCCTTACCCGATCGTATGCAGGTGCTTCCTGGTCGATTTTCAATACACGATCATAAACAGCAAATCCACATTGCTTCATCTTATCGGAGAGGATATTGATGGCACCGCAAGGCTTTGGCTGGCTCAAGTCACCTGCACCGAATAATGCGACCTTCACTCCATGAAAATCGGCTTGATCGAGCTCTTCATAAAATTCGTTTGCCTCATATGGCAAACCTTCTTGATTCCATGTATATAAACCGATGAAGGACAAATCAAACTCCTTCAACGTATCCACTTCTACCGTATCCAATCTTTCCATATATACTTCACAGCCGACAGCCAGCATTCGATTCTTTATGTTTACAGCCATTTTCTCGGTATTACCGGATAAACTGACGTAACCAATGAATACCTTCATCTATATCGCCCCCTAATTGAGAATAGCTTTCATTATACTTCTACTATAAGTGAAAATGATTCTCATTGTCAATTATATCTATCTTTTATTCACTTAAAAAAGGTTGGGTGCTAGTTGTACTCCTTGCAAAATTAGGCCTACACTGAATTAACTCTCATTTACATTTCAAATTCTTTTGCCATGATTCAAAAAGAACCCACATAAAAAGAAATAGTCCTATGATAGGACTATCCCTCTCATGTTGTTATTGACTCATTCCCTCTTCTGTAATTTCGGTCGTCACTTCGGTTGTATATTTCACGTTTGGAAAGGTTTGTCTCCATGTTTTCCCAGACCATTGTCCTCTATGTACCCGACGAAATGATTCACCCATTCCAATTGCATCCAATTCTTCTTTTTGGAGCTCGGCAATTAACTGGTTCACTTCTTCTTTAAAATATTGGCTTATTCGTTTTTCCAATGTACCAGGCGCCCCGAGATTGACGGTGAGACCATCCACTTGGATATCTAGCTTAACCGTGACCTTCGGATGACTTAAGTCTCCGTTACTTATGTACCTTACTTTACTTTTCAAAGTTCGTGTATACACGTGTTTACGTTCATTCAAGTCCAATTTCATACTGAATAATTTCCCTCTTTTTTGCTTAAGCAGTTGCAGGGTATTGCTTTTATTTACGGGTAGGATATGTTTCATTTTATAATCTCGAAATAAGACATTCCCGTTAAAGGACAATTGTTGGTCTTCTTTAATAAGCAGGGGCAGTGCAGGGTCCGATGCATGGCTGGACGTCCTGTAATCCACCTCTTGAAGGTTTGTAAAGCTAGCAAATGATTTATTGAATCTTGGTGTCAATAAACTGATGATATAGTCGTTAATTTTAGGCTCATCCATATACTTTCCTTTAATAATGTTTACAGCATCCCCTTCTGTAACCGCCATCATCATATTCATCGATAAACGGGGATTGTACCTGAAGTATTCCGTTATTTCCTTCATGCCTTTTTCTTCGGCATACTTTTGGCTGATTAGACCTACCTGCAGCTGGGAAGGAACAATCATCTTATCTATCTTCATCGATAGCTTATTCAAAGCGCCTGCAACGGTATCATCTGTGACCTCATATACTTTGTTCGATTCTTTATTTCTTGTAATCACCTGGGGAACGAGTATCGAGACTTTCGTTTCTTTTGTTGATTCCATATAATCAAAAGAAATAACTTGTACCAGGGCATAATCTTCGATAGCCGGTTGCTGAAACTGCGTGCAACCGGATAATTGAACAAGACATGTAAGCAAGAAGGTGATACTAATGAAATGTTTCAAGATTTCAGCCTCCTAATTACGAGTAAAAACAAAGGGATAATAACCAATACCAAATGGAAATATATTACCGATTCTGCGATTTTCCCTACTGCTTCACCCGAACTTCCTGGCAGACAAAGAAGGATAAAAACCATTCCTAAAGAAGCGAGCACTTTCGTATTTTCATTTTTTTCATTCCTCGTTATTTGATCTAACGCATTCTTCGCAATCCAACTGTAGGTGGCAGTCGTTCCTACAATTAGAAGGAGCCATAAATTAATGAAGAGATTATCGATTCTGACGACAAAGGAAAATTGAATTTCTTGCATGAAAGTGACTAGAGGATATTGACTATGCCGTAACTCCCAATCAGAGTAATGGATGACGGATGCGATGGTAACAAAACAATACATGGATACGACAGCCCATAAAGCGATACTCGTATGTTTGAATGCTTTTTCCTGATTGTTAACAAAGGGATAAAAGAAAAGGATGAATTCAAAACCAATAAAAGAAAAGTAGCCTTTAGGGGATGCAGCCATTAAATCCGCGACCGTGAAGTTAAGGAGCGGCAGCAGGTGTGTAAAATCCCCTTTATTAAACCCGGTAATTAGAAAAAGTATGATCCATATCGATAAAAAGAAAGACAGAATATGATATTGAGCTAGTGAAATAATAGTTCCTTTACTGACAATTGAAAAAGTGACAAAGAGAAGGGCCGTTATGATCCAAAATGTGGGGTTAGATTGAAATGTCAGTAAGTTCACTAAATGAACATACGATTTCATCACTCGAAAAATGACTAAAAGGGCATAAATATAAATCATGAAATTGATGACGTTACCTGCCACTTTACCCAATAACAACGTATTCATTTCAAATAAGGTATGATTGGGATAGTATTTGAGCAGCTTGAAAAAAAACAATAAGAGAAGTTGTATCACGATTCCATAGACGAGCGGCATGACCCATACCCCATAGCCTACCCGGCTTACATCATGAGGAAATGTAATCAACCCGACTCCTGTGATGGTGTTAATTAGTAAGAAAATAACATGTACAGCATTTAGTTTTTTCTGATTAATCATTTCCATTTCACCTTTTTGTTCTGAAGCTATTTTTTATAGAATCATGCTTTGGTACCCTCAACACGCCTTTATTCGTATACCCTTTCCCTTTATCAAATCCGGTGGAAAGAAGTGGCGATCCCAAGGATTTTAATTGGACTAGATGGGATAATAAACAAGCTAAAGCAACCATCTGTCCAAACAGGCCGAACAGCCCAGCTAAAAGGATGAATCCATATTTAATCACTTGAAAGCCATTTCTCAGTAAGACATTGGATGGTAAGTAAGAGAGAAGTGTTGAAACAGCGACTAAGATAATCGTGATATTGCTAACTAAACCAGCTTCCACGGCAGCTGTTCCGATCACGATCCCTCCGACGACGCCAATGGTTTGTCCCACTTTAATGGACATACGGGCAGCAGCTTCTCTTAACACTTCAATGATGATTTCCAAAATCAGCACTTCAAGCACGGGCGGGAAAGGAACCTTAGCCCTTGAAGTAGCAATCAAGCTAAAAAGCTGCGGCGGCAGCATCTCCGGATGGAACGTTAAAAATGACACATAAGAAGACGTGATGAAAAGCGTAATAAAAAAGCCAAAAAGGGATAAGTGGCGAAGTAATGTAGCCGTCATTGAACGATTGTATTCATCGTCAGCTGCGTTCACCAAATCCATGAAGGTGATGGGGCCAACCAACGCCTGGGGTGCTCCATCGAGCAGCAACACAATCTTCCCTTCGAGTAATGAACTCATCGATGTGTCCACTCTTACTGTGTTAAGCAGTTGGGGAAATGGTGACCAAGGCACCTCTTCTATCATTTGTTGCAAAACGGAAGCCGAAGTGATTCCTTGTACGTTAATCTGATCCAATGCACGCAGCAAATAGTCAAGATTATCACGCGATACTTGGTTGTCCATATATAAAACAGCATACTGTGTTTGTGTTTCTTCTCCGATCGTACCTATAATGGTTTTTAATGAAATGTTTTTTATTTTTCTTTTAAGCAAAGATAAATTCGTCTGTAATGATTCATTAAATGCATCATGCGGCCCCAAAAGAGAGGATTCGATGGCAGATCCTTCAATACTGCGCTGAGAAACACTGTACGTTTTAAGTTTAATCAGTTCTTCACCATCAGTAATAAGTGTGAAACCTTCCAATACAGCTTGAATGGCATCACTGATGGATTCAGTCGACTCTCCAGAGATATAGACATCCTGCAGACCCTTCCATACTTCACCATCATGGAACTGAAGCGGTCGGATCACCCATTCTTCTATTGTTTTTTGTTCTGTCAAAGAATTCATATAAAATAGGCTAATTGATTTTTTATTGAGAAGGACTTCTTTTCGTACAATGTCGTCATTTCCTTGAAAAGCCGCCATTAAAAGATCCATTTTCACCATAAACGACACCTCCATATAAGCATAACCATGGACTTACAATTTGATACGATTTATATCAAGTGCGCGGACGGTCGGATTATCGCGGTAAAAGGACGGATTATCACCATAAACGGACGATTTAGCACGGCGAGCCGCATCATTTTTATATGAATCTAATTTGCACCTTTTATATCCAAAGAAAAAAGGTTTGCAGGGATTGGCATTGCCTTCCCTGCAAACCTTTTGATAAAGCTTCCTTACATTTCGGCGCTCTCGCTGACGGGCTCATTCTTATTCATTCTCTGTTTCTTTGATTTTTTGAAGTACAGCAATTCATAGATACATGGAATGACGATGAGTGTGAGCAGTGTAGAAACTGCCAGCCCGCCAATAACAACGATGGCCAGGCTTTGTGAAACGAGGCTTCCCGTTTCGGCCTTTTTATATAAAAGAGGCAGCATGGCACAAATGGTGGCTACTGCCGTCATGATGATCGGACGGAATCTTGTAGCTGTCGCTTCAATGATTGCATCACGGATGATCATACTATCTTCGTTTTGCCTGACTCGATCGAGAAGCACGATCGCGTTAGTCACGACGATTCCTATCAGCATGAGTGCACCCAAAAGCGCTGTAATATCCACGGATATCCGACTGATGACCAATCCCAGCACTGCGCCGATTGCAGCGAACGGCAATGAAAATAGAATCGCGATTGGTGCCTTCATTGACTTGAATGTAATAACCATGATTAGAAAGACAATGCCTATCGATAGTAACATCGTCAGGAACAAATCGGAAAAATCATCCGTCTGCTGAGCACTTGCTCCCCCGACATAAATATCTACATCCTTGGGAATATTAAGGCCCTTGGTCTCTTTGTCTCCAAATATCTCAGCATTGACCTTATTTGAAATATCAGACAGTTTAGCCGGATCTACCGTTGCCGTCAATCGGAGATACGTTTCTCCATCTTTATGGAACTGTGTCGTGGCACTCTCTTCGCTCGTCAATGAAGCGACTTTTGAGACTGGGACTAAACCGCCATCTGTCATAATGGGAATATTCTTTAAGTCATTGGGATTTTTCGGATCCAAAATAGGTTCAAGTATTACCGGTGTCTGCTTATCCGCAAGTTTCATATTGCCAATCGGGGTTCTATTCAGCATGACACCCAGTTGTTGGCCTATTTGTTCTGCGTTTCCTTTGGCCGGATCTACTTTGAATGAGTAAATGGTTTTCTTTTCATCCTGGTTCGTTGCAACATCTTCTATTCCCTTAATTTCTTGAATGTTTCCTTTGATCTTATTGGCGGTCCGCTCCAAATCCCCCACATTCTTGCCAATGACATCGATCGTTATGTTCGTCTTTGAAGCCCCCATCATGAATGAGGAGGCGCTGGCTGTAAGCTTTGCCTCGGGATAGTTTTCTTTTTGCTTGTCGATTTCCTCCAATATTGCATCCATGTTTGCTTCATCTTTCACTAAAATACCGAAAGTCGCTTCCGTAGGCGATGTGACGGCGCCGTATTGAGCCGCTTCGGCAGAGTTTCCTAATTGCATGAACACATTATCCACTTCGCTCAAATCACGCATTTTTTCCTCGAGTTCAATTGCCTTCCCTTTTACTTGATCAAAGGGCTCATCATTTGGATAAGTTAACGTCACGGATACATAATCAGCTGAAGAATTATCGATCGCCCCTTTTGGCATCGTAAAATATGTACCAATCGAACCGACGAACAAGAGCAGCGCAATAATCAAGACAACCCATTTATGGTTTAATGACCAAGTGACAAGCTTCGTAAAATGCTTAGCCGGTCGATGTTTTGGAAGCTTCGCCCGTTTCAGCAATCCCGCACTCATTAATGGAACGACCGTCAATGCGACGATCAAAGATGCCAGCAAAGAATACGTGACGGTTAAAGCGAAGGGAAGCAGGAATTCCTGAAGCCCGCCATTCAATAAAGCGACCGGTAAGAAAACGGCTACCGTCGTAAGCGTTGAAGCCGTGATTGCCACTCCGACCTCTTTTACCGCATCCATTACCATTTGGACCGATATCTTCTCCTGCTGCATTTTCCGGAAAATATTTTCAATCACAACAATGCTGTCGTCCACCAAGCGTCCAATCGCTACCGCAACACCGCCCAGCGTCAAGATATTCAGCGTCACCCCCGACAATGAAAGCAAAAATAAAGTAAAGCCAAGTGATAACGGAATCGATACGATCGTAATGAAGGTAGAACGTACATTTCGTAAAAAAACCATGATGACGATCGTGGCGAATAGTGCACCGAGCAGCACTTCTTTAACCATCGAATGGACGGAGGTCTCCACCATATCCGCTGTAGATAAATAGACGGTCGATTTCTGTTCCTTGTACTTTTCATTGATTTCCTTTGTTACCTTTTCAACTTCTTTACTGATTGTGACAGCATTGGATTGACTGTCCTTGATGATGCTGATATCAATGCTTTCTTTTCCGTTAAAACGGCTGATGAGGTTACCATCCTTCGCTTCTGCCACTTTTGCTATTTCTCCAAGTGTGACATCTGAAGTGACCTTCAGCGCTTTTACTTTTTCTATGCTCGTTACATCACCGATGACCTTAATATTACTTGTCTTCCCATCGATCACCTTCTCACCAACGGCTAGAGCTGCATCCTGTCCGTTCAGTACGCTCATGACATTTTGAATCGAGACGTTCTTTTTAGACAATTGTTCATTATCGACCTTGACAGAAAGAACCGATTGGGAGATTCCAAATGTCTGTACATCCGAAACTCCTTTAATATCTTTATATAGAGGCTCCAGTTCCTTCTTCGTAAGATCCAGGCTTTCAGCTGTCAAGCCATCCTTGAACGTCACAGCTATGAACGAAATCGGAATCATGGATGTATTTAACTGGGTAACGGTAGGCTTTGTCATACTTTGCGGCAATGCCACACTGCTTAAAGCCTCTTGAACATCCAGTTTTGCCTGTTTCATATCCGACCCTGATTCAAAGGTAAGATCGATTTTTGAAAATCCATCGCCAGTGGTCGAGTACATGGCACTCTTTCCTTTTACTCCCGTAACCGCGCTTTCAACCGGTTCGGTAACCTGCGCTTCCATCGTTTTCGAATCCGTGCCCTGCCCCATCGTGATAATCGTAACTTGTGGATTATCGGCAGAAGGTAAAAATTCCATCGGCAGTTTAAAATAACTGATGATTCCGATCATTAAAATAAAAATGGTTACCAATGAAACGGCAGCCTTGTTCTTGAACGACCACTTTGTAAGAAATTCCACGTACACATCACCCCTGATATCATAGTCAACTAAATTATTCCAGTTTGTATATTACCATATATTACTAATGTTGACTAAGGGTTTTTATAACAATTTACCTAAAATTTAATATTCATTAATGAAAAAATACCTACTTCGAATCGATTCGTTGACACCTATCTCTCACAATTTCAAACAATCCATGATATTCATTTCACAAATCACATCGCCCAAGATTTTCACATATAAAATAAGCATCACCAACATTAGTAAGGAGGAGATTGAACGTGAATCCTGGTTATGTTCCAGATAACAAGAACCTAAAAAAATCAAGTGGTACTCCGAATCTCTTTTTTGACTCAAGAGATAATGTTTTTTTCGAGCGCAATCCAAATAATATCGCTTATGAAGTCACCTCGACGCAGTTACCGGCGATGGTCGGCGGGGCTTTTGTGGACCTGTATCTAACCAAGGGACATATACGGGAACCTCATTGGCATCCGAATGCCTGGGAGTTGGATGTCGTGGTTTCCGGCGAGGCCCTGATCACCATCGTTGATCCCGACACGAAGAAATTGCATAACTATGTAGCCAAACCTGGTCAGGTCGTCTTCATTCCGATGGCTTGGTGGCATTGGATCAGACCCGTTTCACAAGAACTGCACCTCCACCTCTTTTTTAACAATGATCAATTCGAAACGGCGGAAGGATCCGACATGTTGCGTCTGACGCCGCCAGAGGTGTTCCAGCTTTCCTATGGCGTCAATGCCGAGAAAATCGCCGATTCATTGGCGCCCATTAACGAGTCGGTGGTCATCGGCCCCCCTGCCAGCCATACGAAAAATCAGACTCCACACTATCCGGACCGGAACGAACCAACATACACGGAAAGACCCCATGGAAAAGGGGAAAGTATAACGATTAATATCAATGATAAACCGATCGATTACTAATGGAATATATTCGGTATGGCAGTGTAGGACTACAACAGAAAAAAGGCTGCCGCTGCAGCCCTCAACTTTTTGGCCATCACCTGAAACCTCTGAAGAAAAGCAAAATGATCGCCGAAATGATCAAACCGATAAATAATAAAGGCCCGATCCCTGAACTATACACGAAGTATACCGTAATATGGCGAAAGGCCATCACTACAAGGTAGAGGAATAGCAGGATGCACAAAATGATGACCAGAGCGGCATTTTTATTCCGATACAACGTAACCAGCCCCAATTTACAAGCATTATTTACAAGAAGGGAAACAGCAGCATTCCGTTAAGAAATGATATGCCTCCACCATTTTGTACTATTCTGTAAAAATGAATGATTTCAGCTTTGCTTCCCTTCAATAAAAAAAGGGCTGCCGCAGCAACCCGTGTTCATTCATTACAATCTAGGATCTACAGGGTCCGACTCCATGGCCAGCGTCCCCAAGACACATTCATGCACCCGCTCGATCGATTCACCTTTAACATATCGTTGAATGCCCTCGATTCCCAGGGAGAATTCTCTCAGAGCCAATTTTTGCTTTTTGCCCGTATTCCTGTTTTTCAGCCTCTCCAGGTTTGCCGGAAGCAAATAGTCCATGCCATAAATGATGTTCAGATATTTTCTTCCCCTTACTTTAATTGCAGGCTGCAGAAGCTTGCCTTTATTTCTTGCCATGAAGAATTCAGGCTTGATGACAATCCCCTCATGGCCCTCGCTGGTGATATCCTCCCACCATTTAATGACCTCTTCTTCACTCGCTTCATCCGTGATCAATTTATATTCGGTTTCGACGAATAAACTTGAACACTTTGCGAACTCCCGGTTTCTCTCCATATGCCAAGTATGGGGCTTATCGAAGAAGGCTTGATCACTATGGGCGAGCACATGGAATGGTGCGATTTGGATCGAATCCATATCCTCAATGTCCCAGCAATATTTTTGAAAGACTTCTTTGAATGTATGGGCGTTTTCCAGTTTCAGCTCATACTCCTCCAGCCAGCCTTGTATATCGGCATTTTCCAGAGACGCTGCCTCCAGTTTGCCCTTTAGCATCGTGCGGTCAAGAATCGCATTTTCGGATACATGGGCATATTGACGGCTGATGAGCTCTTTTGCCTTTAAGTTCCATGGCATGATTTCAGCATCGAGTAGGAGATAATCCGTATCATATGTTTCAAAATAGCCGCTTTCATGCAAATCTTGGTTGATTTTGAAGAGAAGTTGTTCCTCCGTCTGAACGTCGAAGAAACGTCTTCCCGTTCTCGTATGGATAACTCCCAATGATTCAAAGCCGGTATAGGTTTTTGATGCTTCCTTATCCCGGAATAGGAAAAGGATGGCACGGCTGCCCATATGCTTCTTTTCCGCAATCATGGTTTGGATCCCATTGCTTCTATAATAGTCGATCGCCTCTCTTGGATGTTCCAAATAGTGAGCGGCTGAAGATGGACTCGGTGTCGGGCTCATCGTCGGCGGGATATAGATCAATTGTTCAATTGGTATCGTATGGTGGGACAGCTTATCGATGGCGGATTTTACGATGTCCTGCTGGACCTTGATCTCACCCATTTTTTCTGTCAAGACCGAATAGCCGTTGATGAATCTCCCGATATTAGGCGGATTCAGCCTGTTTCTTTCCCATTCTTTCAAAGGGTTTTCGTCATCGCCGGAATGGTTTTGACTCGCTTGTACGGATATGACTTCCCCTTCCGGATAGCGGAAGGCGGTAAGTGCCCCGCCAAAGACGGCACCTTGATCAATATTGATGGTATTGTTAATCAAAAGCGGCTGCGGCTTGGGATCGTGGCCCCAGACGATAAGCGTGCTTTTCTTATGGGAAATATACCAATCCTTGCGCACGGGCTTTCCTCTTTCATCGAAACCATCCGTATCGCCATACCGGCAAAAGTCGCTTATCGCTTCGGATTGTTTTCCGATGAATGCGTCCTTGATTCCGGCATGCACACAAATCACGGTCTGCACACCATTCTTGGTGAACACGTAATGCGAAGGAGCCTGCAATAGGAATTTTTTAAGCGCCTGCTTCGTTTCCGCCGTTTTTTCGCTGCCATGCTCTTCTTCGTACCTTTTGAAGTCTTCTGCCACCTTTTCATCGCCATGATGTAAGGTGACGTTTCTTCCATCCAGCCATCTGGCAATCTTCCAGCCGTGATTACTGTCAATCATGTAGGCAACGCCCTTTTGAACATGTTCATGGAAAAAGAGCATCGTTCTAAGCGACTCCGGCCCCCTGCTCATGACATCTCCCACTGAAACGAACTTCCGTCCATCCGGATGCAGATAAAGACCTTCCTGATTTTTTTGATAGCCAAGCTTATCAAGCAGGAGGATCAACTCTTCATGGCAGCCATGAATATCTCCGATGATATCGATACCGTGCCCGATGTCTTTCTCAAGAGGATTCGTATTCCTGCTGACCTCTATGTTTTCTGCTTCCTTAATCGTGTAGATTGATGAAAAGTCTTCTTTTTTCAGATTTCGCTTTTCTCTTTTGAACGTTTGGCATTGCTGTTTGATACGCCTTTTTCCCCTTGGATGCTCTCTTCCCTCATCCCTTGCAAGCAATATTTCTTCAGGGGTATCGAGTACAATCGCCTGAACGGGTACATGATGCTTTTGGGCGATCGCGATATATCGCTTCCGATCGTCTGGGTGAAGATTGGTTGCATCGAGCATGGTCAATTTATTCAAGCGGCATCTAGACTCAATGACGGCATCCATCATGAAAAAAGCTTCCGCTGAAATCATTTGATATTCGTCCATCAGGCTGTCCGCTTCGTCCTTTGCCCGATCACGCCAATCAATGAATTCGATATCACTGACCATAATCCTGAAATCATCCGAACTTATGACCTCCGAGGGTACAATCTCTTCTTTTTCGATCATGCTTTTTAATAAAGTTGTTTTACCGCTATTGGATGGACCAACCAACAAGACAATTCCTGCATATGGCAATACGATAGGCATTATTCGTCCACCTTCCTTTCAAAAATGCACATTTGAGTCGGACAGCCTTGTGTGACATGATCATCACCAATTCCTTCGAAGCGAAGGTCGTAGTAGCCGCGATGATTCCGCGCTGTACACCATTGCTGAAATTCCGCCCTTGTCCACTCGAAACGATGATCCGTATGTCTAAGAACGTCCTCCATATCGTACACCTCATTATATTCCCGGTTTGGCGTTGTAAGGATCAGGGCTTTCGGCTGATAATCGTGTAAGATCGTATCCATCACCTTAGGAAGGCGGTGCTCGTCGATATGCTCGATGACCTCGCATAAAATGATGACATCCTTGTCCTTCAATCTTTCATCATAATAAAAAAGTGAGCCCCATAGTGTCTCGGGCACGACAAATTTCTCTTGATCCTTCACTTTATCGAATCGACCTAATGCTTTGAGGGATGCGGACTGGGATGGCTCGACGGCGAGGATTTCCTTAATCCCCTCGACAAACCCGAGCCGTACGGAAAGCTTTCCTTCGCCTGATCCAAAATCGACCACGGTTCTTGAATTCATTTCACTTACCGTATCAACGATTTTTTCATAGCGAAGGTCATTCAACCGAACCTTGCTTTCTTTTTCAGCTATCTTCTTTTCAGGTTTCTTGTTCTCGACAATGCTGTATACTTCCTTGAATCTAAGGGATTGGCGATAGATAAAATCGCGCATGGGATGATTCTCTAGCCAGCCTTCACCATATCTTTCAAGTTTTTCGATTTCCTTTTCGTCAATGTAATAATGCTTGTAATCGTCGATGACCGGAATCAAGACAAACAAATGCCTCAACCCTTCCTGTAACGTCTTCAGGCCCTTCAAGGAGATAAACCTTGCCGAACTCTTATCCTTCATATCGAAGGAATATTGGATTTCGGGACGCGAAATTTTAACTTCATAGCCAATCGGCTCGAATAGATCACATAATTGCTGGTCAGAAAGAGCAGAAACGACCGGGCCGAAGTCGAACTGGAACGCAAACGGCTGTGTCACCCATTCTGCGTATTCCTCCTTCGGCTGTCCATTCAATGCTGTCCCCAGTGCAGACCTGATCAATGAGCAAAAAATGCTGCTAACCGCAAATTCGCGATCATTTATGTAGTGGGTGATATCATACGAATTAGCATCGCTTTTCACTAATTCCAAGGGGTCGGGAGTAACAAAGATGGTCGCCTCCAATTCCGTTTCCGAGCACTTACTATAAAAAAGGCGCACTAAATGCCCTTTATGATTTCTTTCATAAAGGTTATTCGGGTTCTTCGACAATAAGTAAGAGATTGCCTTAACATTGTCCCCTGTCGCCATAATCGTTAACTGCATGTAAAACACTCCTTTCAAAAAAACAATCCATCAACTTCCAAATTCATCGCTTTCTGCAAAAAACATACTAGCAACCTTAATCTTACCATAAAGTGAAGGTGTGTTTCCGATATGTTGGCGTTTTCCGTGCCTCAAATGTAAGGACGACTAAACGTACAGGAAAATGATAGATTGTCAGATTGACCACCCATTTGACTAGAAAAAAAACAACATAAGCACCACCGACTAAAGAATCGGATCTTTAGACCTATTGTTTGGACAGCACCCTAAATTATTATCGAAAATTTAATAGAGACGCTTACGTAAAGCGATGAGAACTTTTCCAGCGATGAGGTGAAATGTTTGAAGAAAAAAAATATATTCATTGTCGGAATATTATTTTTTGTGATCTTTGTAGGGCTTTATATGTATAGTTCTTCAGGAAAAATATCGGGGAAGTCTGAGAATGGCATGTGGAAAGCAACCTACAAAAAACTTAGAGATCCTAGTGAAGGGTATGGATGGGTGGCTTCTATTAAGCAGAGCAGCAAGAATAAAGATGCCATAGTTAAAAAGGTGATTTTCCAGGAAGATGATAAAGTCTTAGTTAAGGTAACCGACTTTGCTCCTAGTAAAAGAGAGGATGGTAAAGTCAACAAAATTAACCCTTTAGACTACCCTGACTTTTACCAAGCAGATGCTCCTAAAAAGGGATTAACCTATAGAATTTCCGTAACATGGGAAAAGAATAACAAACAACACACGGATACATTTATTCTCGATTAATTTAGAAAGAAGGAGCAGGTCAGGTCCTGCTCCTTCTTTTTTTGTATCGTCCATCATCAGGCTTTCAGCGTTCACTTCACATGTATCAGTTCAAACCGCTCACAAACGAGGAGCATATCTTCTTTAAAGGTGTGGCCGATTTTGTGCAGTTCTTCTTTAAAAAAATGTTCATGTGCATTCCACCAGTATGTATACGTTCCATCGCCTTCACCTTCTGCAATCGCGAACTCCTCACTCACTTCATTCATCGGCAACTTTTCGACATTCACTGTTCGTATGATCGCTAAAGGAATTTCCTCGCTGCTTAAAATAATGCTATAATCGCCTACGGAAGGCAATGGTTCATTTTCCTCTTCATAAAAAATATGACCGGAGCACGTTGCCGTTTTTATCCCGTCGATCACCAATTGAGCCAACTGATCGGGATCAGCGCCGAATTGCCACGCACTGACTGACTTTGGCATTTCTGCGCCTTTCTTTTCCCAAAATTCATTCCAATATAATTCCGCTTTCTGATTCATTTTATGAGCTTCCTCCTTGATTCGCATGGAAGTTATCCTTCCTGCATTCGTTCCCATTCACTTAGATACATCCGTGTCATGATCTTTTTGCGGTTTTCCAGCTTGCAAATGAGCTCCAAGCTATTGCCGTCCGGATCATTGAAATGGATTTTTGCATGCGCATATTCCCCATGAGGCATCACGAAAGGCTCGACCGGTTCAAAGCCAAAAGGCCTCCCTCGGCTTATACCCCTTGCCTTCCAGCCATGCGACAGAGCGTTTCAAATCTTCCAAGGATACTTGAAAAGCAATGTGGCGCAATGAAGGATGATACTCAACCTCCGCTTTCTCCGTTTCCCATAGACCGAGCCAGCTTTTATCTTTTTCAATCCATAAAAAAGCCAAATCGTCCGCCACCTTGTGATCCAGCTGCAAGCCAAGTGCTTCATAAAATGCTATCGAACGAGTCAAATCACGCACGGGTAAATGCGCTTCATATAATCCTTTTATCATGCAATCACCCCCTTAAAGCTTCAGCTTCAGCCCTTCATGAGTGGCCGTGAATCCTAAGCGTTCATAAAAACGCAGCGAATCTTCCCGCTTTTTATCTGTCGTCAGCTGAATGATAGAACATTCACGCGCTTTCGCACGCTCGATTGCATATTGAATCAACTGGCTTCCAATGCCCTTCCCCCGCTCTGAAGCTACTGTCCTCACCCCTTCGATCGTAGCTCGCCAGCCGCCTTGATGCGTAAGATATGGAGTGAAGGTAATCTGTTGCACCCCGACGATTCGCCCATCGAGGCAGGCAACGATCAATTCATTGTTCTGATCGGAATCAATGGATTGAAAGGCATCGATATAGCTTTCTGGAAGCGGGTTTTCATATCGCTCCCGCTCCTGACCTAATACATCGTCGGCGAGCATTTTCACGATTTCGCTTAAGTCCGTCGTTTCTGCATTCCTGAATGTGACCATATGATCCCTCCGTTCAGTTATAACTTCTGCTAATGGTCCGCCGTTCCCTCTTTTTCCTCCTCTCTTCCATAAAAAAAGACTTCTGCACTCCGTAATTTGCAGAAGTCTTTATAATTGATCACTCGTTTAATAGGCGCTCCACCCTGCATCCGCTGTAATGACGGTGCCATTGACGAAGCTTGAATCCTCAGAAGCCAGGAACAAAGCGATTTTCGCGATTTCCTCAGGTTTTCCATTGCGGGGATTGATAGCCATTCCCAATTGCTGACGAGATGCACCGAATCCATTGATATTCGTCATGCTTGAGCCGATATTGGTTTCAACTCCACCCGGTGCTATCGCATTGCAGCGTATGTTCTTGTCCGCGTACATGAAGCCCGTGTTTTTCGTGAAGCCCACCACTGCGTGCTTCGATGCCGTGTATGCTCCCCCTGCACGAGCGCCATGTAGACCGCCGGCGGAAGCGATATTGATGATCACGCCTGTTTGTTTTTCCAAAAAGATCGGCAGCACCTTTCTGGTCGCGCGCATGACGCTCGTCGTATTGATGGCAAAAATCCGCTCCCATTTAGCATCTTCAATATCACCTGCCGGTTCCATGCCATCCATGATGCCGGCGTTATTGACGAGGATATCGACCGTACCGAACGTACCAACCGTCGTATCGATCAAATGCTGAATATCTTCTTCCAATGCCACGTTCGTTTTAATCGCAAGTGCCGCCCCGCCAGCCGCTTTAATTTCTTCGACCGTTTCATTCGCGCCATCTAGGTTCACATCCGATACGACGACTTTGGCACCTTCTCTTGCATAAAGCTTTGCAATTTGTTTACCCATACCTGAAGCCGCACCTGTGACAACGGCAACCTTGTCCTGTAATTTCATCTAATCTCCCCCAATGAATGATTGTTATAAAAATGTAACTTAGTGTACAGATGTTCATTAACTACCTTCCTTTATAGTATAATTAGTTTCCATAACGTTATTCAATCAGCAAATGCAGCTCAAGATGTTGAACAATGAACAGTCAGGATGCATTTTGATCATTAACGGAACAAGGGGTGTTGAAAATGACTAATCAAAACATGGGGATTGATAGAAGAATCAGGAAAACCAAAAAGACATTAAAGGCTTCCCTCATATCGTTGATGCAGAGGAAGGATTTCAGGGAAATATCGATTACAGACATCGTAGAGCTCGCCGACCTGAATCGCGGTACCTTCTATAAACATTATCAATACAAAGAGGAGCTGCTCGAAGAAGTGATGGAGGACGTCATCGCAGACTTGATCATCTCTTACCGCGAGCCTTATAAACATGTCGATGTGTTCACGATCAATGAGCTCACGGCTTCAGTGATCAAAATATTCGAACATGTCGCTAACTTTGCCGACATTTATACACTCGTCCTAAAGTCGAACGCATTGCCGACTTTACATGATCGAATTTGTGAGGAATTAAAGAAGCTTCCATTGGAGGACCTGGAGGATTATCGGCCGAACCCTAAAATTAATAAAGAACTTGCCTCCAGCTACCAAGCCTATGCCATTTTGGGCATGATCATCGAATGGGTCCACACTGGCTTTGAATATAGTGCAGACTATATGGCGGAACAATTACTTGAGATCATCACGAACAAACCAGTTGATGCTGTCTATAAAATAAGCAATACATTTAAAGAGGGCGGACAGGAATAAGAGGCATGCACCGGGCACCCCTCTTGTTCCTTCCAATACTAGACACGAACCTTTTTTCCGACCATGAACGATAGAAAAGCAAATAAAATGAGGAAAAAGGATAGAATCCCGTATGCTGCCCCCTCAAATCCCCTAATATGGACATATCCGATATAAAATAAAATGAAGGCAGCCATCATTGATACGGTCCCTGGCAGCTTTATTATGAAGGGCGAAAAACCTCTTTTACGAAGCCACCAAGTGAGCGTCAAAACAACCATTCCCGGTATGAAAGCGATCAGCAACGGCACTAAAATCAGCATGAAATCCACTCCCCTCCTCCAGTTTAACATATTTTACCTTCTAGCTGTCATAGGCCTATGGGCGGCCATCCATTCCCTTTTATAATTGTTGCTGATTTTTCACAAAAATGGAATAGCTGCTAGGATCATGGAATCCCAATCGATCTGCCAGCTTCATGGATGCAAGATTTTCAACTTTGCAATCCCAGCGAGGTATCATCCCATTTTTTAAGCAATGATCAATAAAGGCTTGGGCCGCCTTCTTGGCTACACCCATTCCCCTATATTCGTCATTGGTGTAAATATCGATTTCGGCATAAACCTTTCCCCTGAAAATCGACGTGCACTCACCTGCCAGTGCCGCATCCCCCTTCATCACGGAATAGCCAAATCCCTTTTCCAGAAAATGTTCTGCCGAACCCCAAAAACGCTCATAGTATTCAAGGTTGAACTCACGGCTGCTCCTTATCGTTGCTTCATCAAGTCTGTGTACAGTGAATGATTCCTGCAGATGAATCTCTTCGACATCGTACTCTTCGGGATGAAAGGTAAAGGAATATCGGCTGCTTTGTTTCAGTTCTTTATTGAAGCAATCCAAGATACGCCCGTCCCAACCACCATTCCCTGAAAAAAGCGTGAACCGCCTTCCTTCTTTCAGCTTGCTGCTGCAAAACTTCAAAAAGTGCTTATGGAACTCATCATTCGAATCCGCCCCGCCAACAAAATACAAACCCGAATCCGTTCCCACAAAAATCGTTCTGGGCGAATCGGAATCATCGGCATAAACAAATCCCGGAATGAACCGTTCCAGGACCGAGAAAGCAAATGTCGGGCATGGTTCCTTACTTTTATATAGGTAAGGCAACAGCTTTCCAAATTCACTTTTTTCTATCTTCTGCAATCGTCTTCCCCCTCCTTCGGCCTTCATGCCATTTAATTCGTCCTTACACACCCTTTTTTCGGCCGTCTCACCCTTTTTTTCGACCCTCACGCCATATTTTTCGGCCGTCTCACCTTTTTATTCGTCCTTCTTCTTCAGCCTAAGGGTGTTGACCGTTGAGAAGTAGTCGATGACAAATAGGCGGAATTGCTGGGCTGTTGGGGTGAAGTAGCGTTTTTCCGACCAGCACAGGCCGATTGTCCTTTGGCACATCGGCTCGGTTATCCGGATTTTATGTGATGAGGATCCCGTTTGATGCAGCCAGGTGAGTTCGGATACGAAGGCGACGCCCAGTCCTTTTTTGACCAGGTCGGAGATGACAGCCGGTTCATCGCCTTCAAACGCGATGTGCTGGACAAAACCGGCCTCCAGGCAAAATTGGTCGGTTAGGCTGCGAAATCCGAAGCCTGTGTTCATGCTGATGAACGGTTCATCCTTCACTTCATGCAGTTCAATACTTTCCCTGCCTGCCAATCGGTGATCAGGTGGCACGATCAAGTATATTTCTTCAGTGATCAAGGGCTCCCACCTAATATCTGCTCCTTCAATCGGGACGGACGAAATGCAATAATCGATTTCTCCTTCAATGAGCAGCTGCTTCATGGAAGTTATCGATTTCAGGAATTGCTGAAAGCGGACATCCGGATATTTGGTTAGAAAAGTGCCCAATAAATCAGGCAGGACCCTGGGAATGGTGACGGCCAGCGTGATGTTCTTTTGGCCTTGATCGGTTAATTCCTCGATTTCACGCCTGCCTTCATTCAGTTCGGCAAAAGCCCGGTCGACCCTGTTCAAGAATTTTCTCCCGGCTGCATTGAGCCTGATTTTCCGGTGTTCCCTATCGAATAGTGATACTCCCAAATCTTCTTCAAGGCGAGATATCGTTTTACTAAGGGAGGGCTGGGCTATTTGAAGCTTTTCGGCGGCCTTCGTCATATGTTCAAGGCGCGCTACGGTTTGAAAATACAGAAGCTGCAATAATTCCACTTTCCCCACTCTTTTCATATAGATTTAAATCTATTATTACATAATGAATTATGTATTATACAGCATTAAAAAAAGCCCTTATGATGAAATAATCTTATTTAGTTGGAAAGGGCAGGTTCGATAATGAAAGGTATACAACTTGTATTACATGATATTAAAGCAATGTGGATGCACAAACACGGGAGAATCGCGTTGATCTTCCTTTTGGTCGTTCCTTTGATATACTCAGGTTTCTTCCTGGCAGGCTATTGGAATCCTTATGGACAGTTAGATCAGCTCCCCGTAGCTGTGGTCAACCAAGACAAAGGCGCGATGATGGACGATAAGCCGATCGAAGCGGGTGAAGACTTCGTCAAGGAATTGAAAAAGCAAAAAGAATTGGACTTCCACTTCATCTCGCAAGAGGCGGCTGATACCGGCCTTAATAAAGGCACCTATTATATGGTCGTGACGATTCCGAAGGATTTTTCCGAAAACGTCACGACATTAATGGATGAAAAACCGGAAACGGCCAAGCTTTTATATACGGTCAATCCTGGCAAGAACTTCGTTGCCTCACAGATCAGCACAACAGCGGTTGAAAAGATGACGACAAAAATCAATGCAAGCATAACAAAAGTCTATTCGGAAGGCATCCTCTCGAAGTTCCAGGATGTTTCAAAAGGCTTGGCCGACGCCGGGGTTGGGGCGGAAAAGCTTCATCAAGGAACGGTGGCTGCGAAAAGCGGCAGTGAGAATTTATCGGACGGCATTCAAGCTTTGAATAGTGGTGCCGAGAAGCTGCAATCGGGAAGCAACAAGCTTGTGGATGGGCAAGATGCCTTGGCTAACGGGGCCGACGGGATCTCGGACGGTTCCCAGAGCTTGTATTCCGGGATGAAGCAGCTTTCGACTGGACATCAATCATTGGAAAATGGGATGAACGATCTTAACCGAGGGGTGAAGAACTGGTCAGCCGGTAATGAAAAATTAAGCCAAGGCCAGGACCAGGCAGCCGAAACGGCGAATACGCTAAAAAAACAATTGGCTGAGTATGGCAAGAGTCATCCTGATGCAATAAAGGATCAAGACTTCAAGCAGATTCTTGCCCTATCGGATGGATTATCCAAAGCAGCCGCCACGTTACAGTCCGGACAAAAGCAGCTGGGCGAGGGCGCTGCCAAAGTGGCTGATGGGCAAGATGCGATTCAGGCCGGGATGAAAACCTTCGGCAATAAAATGACACTAGTCCAGTCTGGAGCTAAGCAATTACATGACGGGTCTGTTGATTTTGCCAGTGGGTTCTCGCAATGGTCAAACGGCTTCACCAGTTTACAGGGCGGAATCGATTCACTTGCAAGCGGAAGCAACAGGCTCGCACGTGGCTCGATGGATTTTCAAGACGGACTGGCTTCATTGGAAACCGGATCGAAGCAGTTATCGACGAAGCTAAATGATGCCGCCGACAAAACCGCCAGTTTGCAGTATGATGATTCGACCACGACGATGTTCTCTGAACCTGTTGAATTGGTCCAATCCAATCTTTCCGAGGTTCCTAATTATGGAACGGGAATTGCACCCTATTTCCTGTCTTTAGCCTTTTATGTTGGAGGCATCATGGCTTCAAATATCTTGCCGCTCGGCCGCAGACAGAATCTCAAGGTGACCGGAACGGTCCATTTTACGAATAAGCTGGGGCTTGTCTATGTAATCGGCTTGATCCAGGCACTGCTGGTGGATGCAGTCGTCCTACTTGGCTTCCACTTGCATGTCGCAAGCGTCCCTGTATTCATCCTATCAAGCATCATCGTTTCCTTTACCTTCATGACGTTCATTCTCATGCTGGTCACCGTATTCGGCGTGGTCGGGAAATTCGCAGCCGTCACCCTTCTTGTAATCCAATTGGCTACCTGCGGCGGAACATTCCCAGGTGAGTTGGGCATGTCATTATTGACGCAAATCGGTCAATTTTTACCTATGGCCCACTCCCTTCAGGAGCTTCAAGAAGTCATTTCATTAGGCAACTGGGAAAACCTGCAAACACAAATAGTGATCTTGCTTGCTTATCTCGTTATTGCAGCGGTCATCGGCTGGATAACCAGTCATATCCAGCATGCTAAAGTGGCTCACGACGATGTGACCTCATGATCTAAGAAGGTACCGTGTCGTTCCCAACAAAATGGCACGGCTCTTCGCCTTTTTGTATAATGGTCATAAAGTGCAGATGGAGGGCGAGTGGAGATGCTAGTGCAGCGATACGAAGTGAAATCATTGAATATGGGGAAAACGGAAACCTACCAATTCGGAAAAAAGGTGTACCGATCCGCAATTAAAAAGGAGCCAGTGAACGGTCCAGTATTTTTAAGCAAGGTGGGTTTTGCTGGAGATGAACAAGCCTATGAACATCACGGCGGGGAAAATAAGGCCTTATGTTTATATCCGTTAGACCATTATGAACATTGGAGACCTGCTTTTCAAAATATGGTCGATACCGCCCTTTTTGGCGAAAATCTCACCGTCAGCGGCCTGACGGAAGATATAGCCCATATCGGTGATATTTTTTCAATTGGCGAAGCCCTTGTCCAAATATCCGAGCCGCGTAATCCCTGCTATAAACTTGCGGCCAAATATGAGGTGCCCAGCTTGATCGTCCAAGTTAGAAATACGGGCTACACAGGATTCCTGCTAAGGGTGCTGAAGGAAGGGATGATCTCGCCGCATGACGCGATGGAATTGATCGAGCCCCATCCGCAGCGGGTTTCGGTCGCTTTGGTCAATGACGTCAAATTCCATGACCGTTTCAATCGTGATAAAGTGAACCGGGTGTTACAAGTCAAAGAGTTATCTGAAACCCTTCACCTTGCCATTAAAGAACAATTCGATTCCGGACGGAAAAATGGCTGGGGATGATGGCCTGGAACTTTTTTGAAACGGCATGGAAAAAGCCCCCATATGGCTGCCGAAGCAGATCATATGGGGGCTTTTTCACATTAAGCGGTTTGTTCTTTTTTCTCGGCTGGCTTTTCTTCAGCCGGCCAAGCACGCTTGATGAATATGGTCAAAATCAGCGCCACGCCCGCAATGAAGGTAGAAACAAGGAAGGAGAAGTTAATTCCATCCAGCATGGCCTGCATCCCGATTTGGGCTTTCATTTGTGCCATAACCTCAGCGGAGGGCTGGCTTGTTAATTTGCTCATTGCTTTCGTCATTAGTTCCTCACCGGTTGAAGCTGCACGGTTAGACATGACCGTAACAAGCAATGCTGTACCGATAGCACCAGAGATTTGGTTCAGTGTATTGTTCATGGCTGTACCGTGCGGGTTCATACGGGCTGGCAGCGAGTTCAATCCATTTGTCATGATCGGCATCATGGACATTGACATCCCGAATGAACGAACGGAAAACAGAATGACAATTTCTGTATAAGAAGTTTCCATTGATAATTTACTTAAATAATACGTAGTTGCTACAGTGATGAGCAAGCCGATTGAAGCAAGGATGCGGGCACCAAACTTATCGAAAAGCTTACCGGTAACCGGTGACATCAAGGCCATTAATAAGGCACCTGGCAGCATCAGTAATCCTGAATCAAATGGTGAAATGCCACGCACTGTTTGTGTATACATCGGGATTAAGATCATCCCAGAGAACATTGCCATGTTCAGCACGATTGAAATCGTTGCGGATAGCGCGAACATCGGGTGCTTGAAGATCCTGAATTCAAGCATCGGCGTTTCCATTTTCAGCTGGCGTGTAATGAAAAGAACCAGGGAAACGGCACCGACTAAAAGTGTCCCATATACCCATGGGCTATCCCAGCCCTTGCTGCCGGCGGAACTGAATCCGTAAAGCAAGCCGCCGAAGCCCAAGCTTGAAAGGATGACCGATATTTTATCAATGTGAATATCGACTTTATCCTTATGGTCTTTTAGTTTAAAGAAACCAAAAATGAGCACGAGTAACGCAAGCGGAGTAATGAAATGGAACAGCATTCTCCAATCATAATGTTCAATGATCCAGCCTGAAAGCGTCGGCCCGATTGCAGGGGCAAACATCATGACTAAACCGAATAATCCCATGGCCGATCCCCGTTTTTCGACAGGGAAAGAAGTTAACAGCACGTTCATCAATAGCGGCATCATGATTGCCGAACCCGCAGCCTGAACCATACGAGCCCCCAATAATAATGGGAAGACTTCCGCTACACCGGCAACGATCGTCCCGATGGAGAATAGCAGCATGGCTGTCAGGAAGAGATTGCGTACCGAATATTTCCTTATTAAGAAGGCTGTTGTAGGAATCATGATTCCATTGACGAGCATATAGCCCGTTGTCAGCCATTGGACTGTTGATGTCTCAATTCCCAAGTCCGTTTTAATTGATGGCAGTGCAATATTTAAAAGGGTCGAATTAAGTATCGATATGAACGCACCGATCATCAGGATGATCAAAATGCCATAAGAGCCCTTTTGTTCTTTTGTTTGTGCAGTACTCACTTTTTATCTATTCCTCCATTCAAACAATTGGTTCATTTAATTATACGACTGGTACACCCCAATCTCATAAAATCAATAATATACCTCTGGTCTATTTTTTGCAATAAAAATTTCATGGTATAAATAAGGGTTTGTGCTGTGATTAAAAATAGAGTACGATTACATTTATACAAGCAGTATAAAGAAATTAAGGTGATACGATGAAGAATCGAAGGCAGAATGTCATCGATACGGCTCATAAGCTATTTATTGAAAAGGGCTACCAAGCCACGTCCATCCAAGATATTTTAGACGGCAGCGGCATTTCAAAAGGTACATTTTATAATTATTTCCCTTCGAAGGGTGAATTATTTATCGCCATTTTTCGATCCTTCTACAAAAGGATCCGCCATGATCGGGAAAAACTGCTGGATGGTCAAGATTCAGCCGATATTGAAATTTTCATTCAGCAGCTCGAACTGCAAATGATGGGCAACAAGCAAAGCAAATTACTGATCCTGATCGAAGAAGTCCGCGTTTCCAACGATGAAGAATTAAAGCAATTCATCAATCAAATCCTTTTGCTGAGCATACGCTGGATGCATGGCCGTTTCCTCGATATATTCGGGGAAAGCAAAAAAAACTATCTTCTGGATTGCGTCATCATTTTCCACTCGATGATGACCCATATGAATTACTTCAATCATAAGGCGAATGAAGTCCCGAAGCCGGAGATACAAATTATCCGCTACTGCATGAACCGAATCATCCAAACAGTCGATGAGGCGGCAAAAAGCAAGGAACAGATTCTTGACCCCGACTTAATGGATACGTGGTTCCCGAAGTTTGAAAACAATCTTTACCCTTGCCATAATGATTTATTGAAGGCAACCTTGGAACTAAAAAAGGCGATCAACACAGCTTTTCCCTGCGGTGAAAATCGGATAAGGGCCATTGAGCTGGTCGACTTTATCCAGGATGAGCTGATGCAGTCCGACACTCCACGAAGATTTTTGATAGAAAGCCTGCTGCTCACCCTAAAGAATCAATATTCGGAGCAAGTTCAAACATACATGAAGGACTTTGAGGAAAGCATTAACGCTTGTCTGGTTCAATGAAAAAAGAAGGCAGCCATTTGGCTGCCTTCTCCAGGTTTTAATAAGACCATTTCTCTTCATCCATGATCCAATCATTTTTCTTTAAATCGAAGGATTCCGTATCATCGTGGATGGAGAAGTAAGCGGGCAGCGGCACCGATTTTCCGTTTGCTTTTTCCCAGCAATCTGCGAACCAATTTGCAAATGCCCGCTTCTCTTCTTCCTCGATTTCTTCACCATTCGCTTCGTAAAATTTCCAGAACTCATCTGATTGGCCGCCAAAGCGTTCCCCATAATTCACACCTTCGATGATGCTCAGACTCCCCCCAAATATGGCAGGATCTTTCCCGTCGTAAAACACTTCATTCGCCTGTCGATCCATCGAGAACATGGTAATCGACAGCTCCGAGGATTCTGGAAAGGATACGAAATCCAATAATTCCACCTGTGAATAAAAGGTGTATGTATGCAATTTCTGAAGGGTGTTGATCAAGGTTTCGGATTGCAATTCCAGATTCGAATTCACCTCAGCTATATAGCCTTCGACCGAATAAGTAGATTTAGCCGTTTCTTTCACCGGTTCAACCTTGTCGCCTTCCAATGTTTCTTTTTCAGGATGCTCGTCCGTCTCATCCCGACTCACTGGTGCACACCCCATCAGTCCCACCACCAGCATGGTAAGTAAAATAATGCCTATTTTTTTCAACCGCTATCCTCATCTCTCTTGATACTAGCTCATTTATTTTAGCGCCCCTATACTTACGTTCCTTCCACCAAAAGGTTTCGGTTGAAAGAATAAACCCCGACTACTTTGCAGCCGGGGTTCCGTCCGTCAATCCAGTTCCGATTTCCTCATTTTCGCCGCCATCGCCTTGTTCTTGTTCCAAACCTTGAACTTCATGAAAATGGCCGCAAGTCCGATTATCACCACGAACAACAGGCTTATGAAAAATCCGGGACGGATCTCCTTTTCGAGCAAGGTCCCACTGACCGCAGCAAAAATCAACAGCATGCCAAAAACGCCTGTGGCCTTGCTCCACGCTTTGCTTTCCAAGATCTTGAAAGAAGAAAGGATGATGAAGGACCAGTTATATAATAGTAAAATACCGGCAGCTGTCGTGATGTATTCATAAATCTTGCCTGGCAGGAGCAAGGCAGTGATGATCGAGCCTAAAAGCCCCAGCACCCCAAGACATAGTGACGGCAATGGCAGATCCTTGAGTTTTTTAATCTTTTGCATGAATAACGAAGGGGCATTCCCATCATCGGCAATCGTTACCAATAGATTGGTCACACCGAATAATGAAGCCGTCATCGTCGAAAATCCAGCCACGATGATGGCCCCGTTAAAAACATGAGGAAAAAAAGCCAGATGATAACTATCCAACGCGGTTACAAAAGGGCTCTCCTTCTCACTGAACGCCCCTAGCGAAACCATCGTCACAGCCAGCCCCAATGAGACTACATAGATGATCGTCAGTCCCAACAGCATGATCGTCCCTGCCTTGGGTGCCTCTTCTTTCTTTTTAAGCTGCATCGCCATCAGTCCGATCACTTCAATGCCGCCAAATGCATAAAAGGCATAAATGAGCGATGTCCAAAACCCTTTCAGCCCTTTTGGAAATAATTCGTTATACGTATTGGGAAATGACGGCGGCTTCTCTCCATCGAGACCGAACCAACCGAGCACGGCACATGCTGCAATGATGATGAACATGACGATTGCAGCCGTTTTTATGATTGCAAGGAGGTTTTCAATCCTATCGAATCCTTTTGTTCCCATCAATACCACAACGATTGAAACAAAAGCAAACCCGGCGGAAAATAACCATAGCGGTACACTCGGGAACCAAAATTGCGATAAAAGCGACAATGCGGTCAACTGGCTGCCCATGATCAAAATATTCGAGGACCAATAATTCCAGCCGCAGCTAAAGCCAGCCCAACGGCCGAATGCTTTATTGGCATAATAACAAAAGGAGCCCTCTTGAGGGTCTTCTGCCGTCATTTTGGCAAGCAGGTTATACACGATATACGTACCAAGGGCAGCCAATATAAAGGAAAACACTATCGATGGACCCGTTGTGATAATCCCGATTGTCGATCCAAGAAAATATCCAGTACCGATCGTGCATCCTACACCGACCAATGACAGCTGCCACCATTTCATATCGCCAGTTTGCCCGCCTGAATCAGATGCCTCCATGCCTTTCTTCCCTTTAGCTGGAGTACAATTGGCTTTTACCATGACGCTCCCCCTCCATCCTTCATAGTGTTGATAAAGCGGAATCCGACTTATTACTGGGCCGCTTCTTTTTTATCCGAACTAATGAATTTCAGCACGATCAATACGATGCAAATGCCCATGATTCCAGAGATGATATAACTCATATTTATATAGTTCTTCATCACAAGTGACATGACAGGTGGGCCCGCTGCGACTCCGATGAACCTTGAGGACATATAAAAGGAGGTTATCGTCCCCCTCTGTTCCTTTTCGATATTTTGGGTGATGATGGCATCGAGCGTCGGCAGTAAAGCACCAATTGCGATGCCCACCAGACTCGTAACGAGCAGGAGCAGGAATACCTTATCCTTAGTGAATCCGACAAAGACCAGGCTGATCGACAGCGTTGCCAAACTGATCATGATGATCTTTTTCATGATCGGTAATTCACCTTTGATCTTCTTTCCTGCAATATAGGAAGAAACACAAAGAAAAAACAGCGGAATCGCGATGACGAAGCCTTTCTTGACTCCATGCAGATGATGTATTTTCTCCAGGTTTTCCGACAAAAAGAAAAGGACCCCGAACAAAACCAACATAACAAATACACCAATCAGGAATACGGTATACAGCCATTTGCCTTCCTTCTTGAAGATTTGTTTCGTATCATGCCAAAATTCCTTTAATTTCTTCGGTTCGTCCTTTTCTTTTGGTACCTTAATGAAGAAAAAGACTAAGACGATTGATATCAAGCTGAAGAAGGAAATCGAGAAAAAGGGTAAAAACCATATAAATGCGGCAAAAAGGGAACCTAATATCGGGCTCAGCACTTTTCCAAATGTATTCGATGTTTCGATGATGCCCAAGCACGAACTCGTTTTTTCATCATCATCCTTGTATAAGTCCCCGACTAAAGGCAGGATGATTGGCGAGGCTCCAGAAGCACCGATCCCTTGCAGCACTCTCCCAATGATGATCCAAGTATATGGATCATCGATCTTCCACGATGCATATCCTGCAACCAAACCGCCAATCAAAGCAAGAACCAGACTCGGCAGGATGACCATTTTCCGTCCGAAACGATCGGATAAATAACCTGCGATAGGGATTAAAAAAATGGAAGCTACCGAATAACTTGTAATGACCATGCTTGATTGAAATGAAGATATCCCCACCTTTTTCTCAAAAATGGGCAATACCGGGATAAGCATTGAATTTCCAAGTGTCATAACTAATGGGATTGACGCCATACTGATCAAGCACCATATGCTGACATTATTTTTCTCATGACCTTCCATACCTACACTCCTCATCCATTATAAACACGACTTTCAGCATACAAAGGCAAAAAAAAATTGATGACTCAATCGTCCTTCATTGAATTTTGATGTCTTTAATTAATATGTTGTAGGTCGGAAGGATTTATTCAGCGCCTAGCCATGATAATGAATGGCTCGTTTTCCAAAACAAAAAAAGTGGTACAAGTCCATTTTCGTGAATACATTCAAATAAGCAGATGTATTTCATGATGAGGTGATGTTGTATTGGGCATTTTTTTTAGCTATGTATTGCTGGGTCTATCCTTAGCGGCACCAATCGGCCCCATTAACGCCGGGCAATTGGACAAAGGAATCAAGAAAGGGTTTTGGCACGCCTGGATTTTCGGCTGGGGTGCCATTTTAGCGGATGCTGTCTATTTGGTCCTTGTCTATTACGGGGTCAGCCGCTTTCTGGAAAACTCCTTCATGCAAACATTTTTATGGCTTTTTGGCTTTTTTGTCCTGACTTATACCGGTATTGAAAGCCTTTTTAGTGCAGGTAAAATAGAAGTGAATGCACGGAATGTGAAAGAATCCCACTTTTCTTCTTTTGCATCAGGATTCATCATGGCCCTCTCGAACCCTTTATCCATTTTGTTCTGGCTCGGTATTTACGGCTCGATCCTGGCAAACACCACGACTAAATACGACTTTCATC
>NZ_PHNG01000637.1:0-20616 GCF_002803435.1 Bacillus sp. mrc49
GAACTCTCATCATCAGCTTGGAAGGCTGAGGTTTTACCACTAAACTACACCCGCATTTAATTTTTCTTGTAATGTTACGAGAAAGGATGGTCGGGAAGACAGGATTCGAACCTGCGACCCCTTGGTCCCAAACCAAGTGCTCTACCAAGCTGAGCTACTTCCCGTAAAAAAATGGTGCGCCCGGCGGGAGTCGAACCTACAACCTTCTGATTCGTAGTCAGATGCTCTATCCAATTGAGCTACGGGCGCTAATTTCTATGATGTTATTGGTGCGGCCGAGAGGAGTCGAACCTCCACGGGGTTTCCCCCACTAGGCCCTCAACCTAGCGCGTCTGCCATTCCGCCACGACCGCGAAAGCGACTTCGTAAGTATAACACCCTTTTCGTCTTGATGTCAAGAAGAAAATTATCAGTGCGGGTGAAGGGACTTGAACCCCCACGCCTTGCGGCGCCAGATCCTAAGTCTGGTGCGTCTGCCAATTCCGCCACACCCGCATACAAAATGGTGAGCCATGAAGGATTCGAACCTTCGACCCTCTGATTAAAAGTCAGATGCTCTACCAACTGAGCTAATGGCTCTAAAATAAAAATGGCTGGGCTAGAAGGGATCGAACCTTCGCATGACGGAATCAAAATCCGTTGCCTTACCGCTTGGCTATAGCCCAATGACTTGTGATAATTAACAGTCAGGTTAATATTATATCACAATAACTTTATTTTAGCAAGTATTTTTTAAAGTGTTTTTTTAAAATGGCGGTCCCGACGGGAATCGAACCCGCGATCTCCTGCGTGACAGGCAGGCATGTTAACCGCTACACCACGGGACCATGATAATATGTAAGAAAGTGACCCATACGGGATTCGAACCCGTGTTACCGCCGTGAAAGGGCGGTGTCTTAACCGCTTGACCAATGGGCCTTGATATAATATGTAACTGGCGGAGAAGGAGGGATTTGAACCCTCGCGCCGCTTACGCGACCTACACCCTTAGCAGGGGCGCCTCTTCAGCCTCTTGAGTACTTCCCCAAAAAATGGCTCCGCAGGTAGGACTCGAACCTACGACCGTTCGGTTAACAGCCGAATGCTCTACCACTGAGCTACTGCGGAATAATGTAAATGGGTTCCTTTTTCATGCTCAAGGACCTTCGTGTTTGTCGTGAAGAACAAGTTGTTATCTTGTCGACTCTTATGATTATAAAGAGGTTGCAACTTAAAGTCAAGCGTTCTTTTGTGTTTTTTTATATTTTTGTTTCACCCTCCAAAAACCCCCGGCAGATCAGGGTTCCGCGGCATTTTCCACATACGAAACGGGAGGTGTCAATTCTTTTTTTTCTCATATATACCTGCTGACAGTCTTTACATTTATATTGAAACGTATTCATTTTTCTCTTTAATTGATTTGATGGCAGTGGCTTGCAAAATCGCGGCGCCCCTACCTCCTTGAGTAAATGTTTGAAGTCCGCATCACGATGCTGATATCCCTTTTTTTCGATGTGAAGGTGGTAATGGCATAATTCATGCTTTATGATACCAATGATCTCGTCGATCTCGCGTTCATCAAGATACTTCTTGTTAATTTCTATATTATGTGATCGCAGTAAATATCGGCCTCCTGTCGTTCTAAGGCGCGGATTAAAACTGGCAAGGTGTTTAAATCTCCTATTAAAGTCTTTCAACGATATTTCCTCTACTAACTTTTGCAATTCCCGATTATCCATTTCCCCCTCCTATTCCCCGGTAACAGGACAACCCATTATAACATAGACTAATAATACAATAGGAGACTAAGGGAGGAAAAGCTATGCCTAATTGGTTCCAGAATCAAATTCGTAAAGCCTTTTATGAAAAGGATTATTATCAAGTGAAAATGTTGAATCAATGCTGGTTTTTTTATCAAAGGAAAGAAAGCCCCGGTTTTATATATCCTAAAAAAACTCCTTCCAATTAAAGAAGGAGCTTGCCACAAGCTAGTTTTGTTCCTTTGGTTCGAGCATCGTCAAAGATACCCTTTGCTTTTGAGCGTCCACTTGTTCGACCCAAACCGTCACTACATCCCCAACGGCCACTATATCTAGCGGGTGCTTGACGAACCGATTGCTAAGTTTTGATATGTGCACCAATCCGTCTTGTTTAACACCAATATCCACAAACGCACCGAAATCCACAACGTTCCTCACTGTACCTTGCAATTCCATTCCAACTTGCAGATCCTCCATTTTCAGCACATCCTGCTTAAGCAGAGGTTTTGATAATTCATCCCGAGGATCTCTTCCCGGCTTCAGTAAATCCTCTATTATATCTTTGATCGTGATTTCCCCAATGTCCAATTCATCGGCCAATTGAGCTGGGTCTAATTTGGTTAACTCCGCATTCAATGCGTCATTGCCTAAATCAGCTGAAGTGAACCCCATCTTCTTCAACAGCTTATTGACTGCACCGTAGTTCTCTGGATGGATCGCGGTTTGATCCAAAGGTTCATCGCCATTAATGATACGCAGGAACCCTATGCATTGTTCATACGTTTTCGCACCGAGCCTTGGTATTTTCTTCAATTCTTTCCTGCTTGAAAACTTCCCTTCCGCTTCCCTTTTCTTGACGATATTTTGAGCAACGGATTTTGATAAACCAGCTACATATTGCAATAAGGAAGATGAAGCGGTATTGACGTTCACTCCCACTTGGTTAACAGCTGTTTCCACGACAAAGGAGAGGGATTCGCCCAGTTTTTTCTGGGAAACATCATGTTGATATTGGCCAACCCCAACTGATTGGGGGTCAATCTTCACAAGTTCAGCTAATGGGTCTTGAAGCCTTCTTCCTATCGATACGGCACTTCTCTGTTCCACTTGCAGATCCGGAAACTCTTCTCGCGCAATGTCCGAGGCAGAATATACACTGGCTCCCGCTTCGTTGACAATGATATATGAAACATTCCCTTTGACATCTTTTAATATATCGGCAATGAACTGCTCTGATTCCCGTGACGCCGTCCCATTGCCAATCGCCACGATCTCAACCGAGAACCGCTGAAGTATCTCGATCGTTTTTTCACGCGCAGCCTGAAGCTTGGCAGCCGGTGGATGCGGGTAGATGACGCTGATGTCCAGCACCTTGCCCGTTTCATCAACGACAGCCAATTTACAGCCCGTTCGGTAGGCAGGATCGAGGGCAAGTACCACCTTCCCCTTAAGCGGAGGCTGCAGGAGCAGATTTCGCAGGTTTTCCGAAAAAATATGAATGGCTTGATCCTCTGCTTTTTCAGTCAGCTCCTTCCTGATTTCCCGCTCTACGGATGGCATGATCAAACGTTTGAAGCCATCTTCAATCGCAGATATCAGTATATCTTTTACATCGGAATGACCATTTTTTACGATTTTACGCTCAAGATGACCAATGATGATTTCAGTTCGCGGCTGAATCGATATTCGTAGCACTTCTTCCTTTTCCCCTCGATTAAGCGCCAAAACCCGATGCGGTACGATCCTTTGAACAGGCTCTTCGTATTCATAATACATTTCAAAGATTCTTTTCTCGTCCTTTTCTTGATTCTTAACAACCGAAATCACTTTTCCGGCCTTGAAAATCTCTGCCCTTATCCACTTCCTCAATTCTGCATCATCGGAAATATGTTCAGCTATTATATCCTGCGCTCCTGCAACAGCCTCTTCAATAGAAGAAACTTCTTTTTCTTCGGATATGAATTCCGCGGCTTTTTCATTAACTCGGGCATCCTTATGGCATTCAAGCAGCCAATTGGCAAACGGCTCAAGCCCCTTCTCTTTCGCGACAGTGGCTTTCGTTCTCCTTTTTTGCTTGAACGGCCTGTATAAATCCTCCACTTCCTGCAGTTTTGTTGCCTTATCGATTTGCCTTTTTAATTCATCCGTCAATTTCCCCTGTTCACTGATCGAACGGGTAACTTCCACTTTCCTTTGGCCGAGGTTCTCTAGATAATTCCATCTTTCCATGATCGAACGAATCTCGACTTCATCAAGTGAACCTGTCATTTCTTTTCTATAACGGGCAATGAAAGGGACCGTGTTCCCTTCCTGCAGCATTTGTATAACGTTTTGAACCTGGTGGTTTTTCAAACTTAGCTCATTGGATATTTGTTTAATCAATTCTTTTAACGTATCTTCAACAACGATCATAACGTTTCCCTCCAGCCTTTCGAACTCATATATATAGTCTAGCAAATCAGGAATGAAGTTGCGAATTCCATATAAAAAAGCTCACTTCCGAATTACAACGAAAGTAAGCTTCCTAAAATGAATGTCGTATCATCTGCAGTTGCCGGACTGCTTTCCAATATCGATTTAGCGTTCAAGTCGATAGCGGCCTGCCTTTTCAAAAATGATTTAGCACCCTTAAGCTCAAGGCCATCAGAGTGGAGAATGAATTTTGCATTCGGTTCATATTTGTATCTTTCCGTCCTGTATTTTTGTTTCCTGCCCGATAGATAACCTGTAACGGGTAACGGGTAGACAAGCTTGTCGACCTTGGGATTATACAGGAAGAAACGGATGTTACCCACGGAACTGTATACAAATTCATTCTTTTCATAAAAAATTTTCAAAATGGATACGGCCGCCCCCCGTTTGTCGATTAAAACCTGATTGCATACAGCCATCAGTGATTCGACATCCAATTCATGATTGCGCTTGACTTCCTCGATGACGGCATGGGAAGATTCGTACGCATACTTACCACTGCCGAGCCCATCTGCCAAAACACATACAAAGTATTCTTTCGTATGAAGAAAAAAATAATCATCACCACAATAGACCATTCCGTTTTTAGAGGATTGGGAGACAAGGATTTCGATTTTTTCTTCACGCAGAATAGCTTTAATCACTGTATTAACTCCGAGTTTTCAGCGTTAATCGCCTCTTGAAGCTTCTTGATTGCACGGCGCTGAAGCCTTGACACATGCATTTGGGAAATACCAAGCTTATCGCCCGCTTCTTTTTGGCTTAAGTTTTCTAAATAGGTATGTTGGATGATCATCTTTTCACGGTCACTCAAAACATGAAGCACCTTTTCAAGAACAAGGCGTTGATTGACCCTTTCAAATCCTTCATCCACATTCCCGAATATATCAAGCAAGGTGACGGTACCGCCATCGGAATCCGCTTCGATGGAATGATCGACAGATAAAGCTTGATAGCTTTTCCCCATCTCCATCGCTTCCAAAACCTCTTCTTCCGTCACGCCTATGCTATCGGCTATTTCATCGATCCTTGGCGAACGATGCAACGTCGTCGTCAATTCCTCGACCGTGACCCTTATTTTGGGTCCCAGTTCCTTTATTCTTCTTGGGACATGGACACTCCAGGTTTTATCACGCAAAAACCTTTTGATTTCACCGATTATGGTAGGAACGGCAAATGCTTCAAAGCTTTTGCCGAATGATTCATCATATCGCCTGATGGCACCTAATAAACCAATCATGCCGACCTGAGAAATATCCTCCTGAAATGACTTGCCTTTTGCGTACTTACGCGAGATCGTTTCAACCAAACCTTTATAATGGATGACTAGATTGCTTTGCGCTTCGTCATCTTGGTTCTGCTGATACGCTCTGATCCACTCGTTTACTTGTTCTCTTTGTGCCTGATTAGGTTGAGACTGTTTTTGCATCCATCTCCACCTGCTCTCCCTCTAAAAACTTAGTCATAAAAACTGTAACCCCGTCATGCTGATGAATTTTCACATCATCCATCAAAGTTTCAATGAGGTAAAGACCCAAGCCTCCTTCTCTCATAAGTTCGACTTTCTGCCCATTTTCGTATGGACCGAGACCTTGGCGAACTTCTTCGAAATTACAGCTCTTACCACTATCAGAAACCATGACCTCCAAACGGTCTGGATAAAGGCCGAAACTGACCTTCACTTCCCCTTTTTCCGTATCCTTATACGCATGCTGCACCGCATTTGTACAAGCTTCACTTGTAGCGATCTTCAAATCCTCGATTTCCTCATACGCAAATCCCATACGGCTTCCTATTCCAGAAAGTGTTAAACGAATGACACCGATGAACTCTGGTTTTGCAGGTATTTTCATTTCGATGTAATCATATACTTGACTCATTCTAACCCACCCTCTGTACCACTTTTTATATCAATGATATCCGCAAGACCTGTAATATCAAATAAACGTCGCAGCCTTTCCGATAAACCAACTAAAGTGAACTCGCCATTATTCGCCCGCACGCTTTTGAATGCACCGACAAACACTCCAAGACCTGTGCTATCCATGTAGGAAACTTCAGTCAAATCAATAGTGATCTTGACGTTGTCCCTTTCTGATATCGGGAATAGTGACTCCCTTAACTTCGGCGCAGTGTAAGCATCGATTTCACCTTTTAATTTCACTATAAATTCAGTATTCAATTCATTGACATCTACTGTTATATTCATCCTTGACCCACCTCTTCAAATCCTCTTCATTCTTATATCTATACCCAGAGAAAAAAAAGCTAAACATTTGATTTTAAAATTATTAAGGTGAAATCATCCCTTAACTGGAAGTTCTGCATTTTCTCCAATTGCTTATATATATTATTCACCATTTCCTGGGCTTGCAAATGCATGTTTTTCTTAATGAAACCAATAAGTGTTTCCCTTTCTATAAATCCATCATTCGTCCGGCATTCCGTAACTCCATCAGATAATAAGATGATCATGTCCCCATGGTTCACCGTCTTTTCATATTGGCGGTACCTCGTCTTCTTATCGACTCCAAGCAAAAGACCTTTCGCATCCAAATCACTGAAAGTCCCTGTAGCGGCGTCATAATAAAAACCCGGTTCATGGCCAGCCGAAGCATAGGAGAATTTCCTGTCATGCGGATCATATAATCCATAGAACATCGTTATGAACATGCTCGGATCGACATTATGCTCAACCACACGGTTCAAACTCTCAAGCACACTGTTCGGTTCATGCCGATGCTCAGGAAGACTATCCATGGCGTATTTGATCATGGACATGCACAAGGCCGCAGGGATCCCTTTGCCGATGACATCTGCTATCCCCACTCCGATCCGCTCATTTTCATCTTGGACGAAGTGATAATAATCTCCATTCATCTGTCTGGCAGGAACACTTATCGCCCCAATTTCAAGAGACTTTATATCGGGTATTTCCGTTTCCAAAAGGGTATGCTGCACGTTTGCCGCGATTTCTATTTCCGTTTTCAATTCCTGCTGTTGATGTCTGAGGCTTTGATGTTCGCGGTAGGCAATTCCATATCCCATCATGACTTCAAGCAGGAAATCGAACGAATCCATCACTTTCCCAGGTAAATCGGGGTAAAGTTCCATTAAGTTATTTTTATGCATACTGATGATTTCTTCTGGAGATATATTGTATTTAATATGTAGGCGGCTAATCTTTTGCCCTTGATAGAGTGCCTGCTCATTTTGGTCTTTAAGATAAGTAGAAAGCGCCTCATGATACTTTTTCTCCATGTTCTCCCTATTATCCATAGTCCCCCCCTAACGGAGCCATTTCGTAGCGACAATCGAAGTCCCTTCACCTGGTATCGATTCGATATCGAAGTCATCCATCAAGCGCTTGGCTCCAGGAAGCCCTGCACCCAATCCCCCTGAAGTGGTATACCCATCTTCCATGACTCTGCGGATGTCCTCAATTCCAGGCCCCTGGTCCTCTGCAATGATTTTCAATCCTGACTTCCCGTTTTGGTTAAGCTTTTCTATGCTTACACTGCCTTGTCCGGCATATAGGTAAATATTTCGGGCCAATTCGCTTATAGCCGTGGTGATCCTTGCCTGATCGACAGTGCCGAACCCCAGCTCTTTAGCAACATTTCTTCCTAGCTGTCTTGCAGCTACAATGTCCCATTCATTAATTATTTTTACGCAGGATTGGAACTCCATTCTTTAATCCCCCAATTCCTGTTGTAATTTCTCCAGGCCCTTCTCTAAATCTAATGCTGTCATGACATCATCGAGACTGATTCCAAGTTCGATCAATGTTATTGCAACAGCTGGCTGGATTCCCGTAATTACAACCTTTGCCCCCATAAGCTTAGACATACTAAAAACATCGCCTAATACCTTTGCGATAAAAGAATCTATAAAATCTATTGAGGTAATATCTATGACAACGCCATTCGCGCTCGTTTCATGAATCTTATGCAACAAGTCCTCTTGAAATTGAAGGGCGGTCACATCATCCAATTCCCACTGTATCGAGACTAACAAGCAGTCATAAAGCTTTAATATCGGAATCCTCATCCTTATCCCTCCACCTCTACGATCTTGCGGCTCGTTAACTCCAACGCGACTTCTATTCCTTTTTTCAATGTGTTTTTGGTAATCACTTCATTTAGGTTAATCCCAAGATTAACGATGGTTTGGGCTATTTCCGGCCGTATGCCGCATAGGATGCATTTAGCTCCAACCAAGCGGACCGCTTCCGCTGCCTGAATGATATGATGGGCAACCATCGTATCCACTACCGGTACACCCGTTATATCAATGAGGACGACTTCGGATCTATGCTGTACCACGCCGGTCAAGAGGTTTTCCATTATCTGCTTGGCGCGCTCCGTATCAATGGTGCCGATCAGCGGCATGACCGTAATGCCTTCCAATACAGGAATGAGCGGTGCTGAAAGCTCCTGCAAGGCTATCTTCTGCATTGAAACCGTTCTTTCCCAGGTTTGCGTATATATATTGACGATTTCATTATTTATCGGTGTGGCCCACTTATCCAAATGATTAACAAGATTGACTTGATTATCCGGAGTCACCAGACCCTTTTCCACCATTCCATTAATGACAATCAACGTGAATTTATGAAGTCCTTCGTTGACGAATGTAAGAGGCCATCCCAATTGGACGACTTTCTCGGCAAAATCCGAAAGCTTCAATGTGAATTCCTTGTTCTTACTATCTACATTCGTGATGATCATATCGATAAATTCACTGCTCGTTTGCGTGAACATACGATCAGAGACAACTTTTATCAGCCTTTCGTCCGTACTTTCCTTCATGATATCCATCCACTCAGTCAGGATGTAATCTTGATTTTGCTTAATAAAATCGTAAACCAATTGATTCATAATATCCTCCCATTCTAACACAATTGCCATGTTTTCCTGTCCTCGTCACAAGGATGTTAACTAACTGTAATGATGTTTCCATCTAGCCTTTCCATAGGTTTCCCCTGGCACTTTCGTTTTCACTTTAACTATTTACAACATAACTTTATACCCGTTATCCGTTTTAAAAAACATATTTCAAGGAAAACATCACAAACCCACCCTAATGACGCACCGCTCCACATGAGTTTGATTGTACACTATTTTTATTCGTCAATTTTTTCATATTTCCTGCTCTAATGACCCATTATCACAAAACGGAGTACGACACCCCCTTATTTCATTCATAAAAAAAAACGCGATTCCCTCATCAGGAATCGCGCCATCTAAATAAATCAAGAATGATTTGTATTATAATAACGCCCGCAAAAAACGGGAAAACATTTCTCTAAAACTCAATGAGACCCAAGCTGATTTGCAAAGCTTCATTGACTTTTTGCATCATAGGTTCGTCAAGATGCGTGATTTTATCAGTTAAACGCTGCTTATCGATCGTCCTGATCTGCTCCAATAAAATGACGGAATCTCGCTCGAATCCGTACTTTTTTGCATTAATCTCAACATGTGTCGGCAATTTCGCTTTTTGGATTTGAGCTGTAATGGCTGCCACGATCACAGTCGGACTGAAGCGATTACCTATATCGTTTTGTAAAATCAGTACCGGACGGGTTCCGCCTTGCTCTGAACCGACTACCGGGGAAAGGTCTGCGAAGTATACGTCACCACGCTTAACAACAATCAATGGCTCAGCCTCCGCTAACTAATCGTTCAACGCAATGACCAGCCTCGAATTCAGCCTGAAAAGCTTCAGAAGCAATCGTTAAATTAATGGCCGCCATTTCAATATAACCGCGTTTCATCGATTCACGGAACTCTTTCTTTTTACGTTCACGAAGATACATTTTTGTGGCACGATAAATAAATTCACTGCGATTCACATTTTCCTCACTCGCATACCCATCTAGTTCAGTTAAAAAATTTTGAGGTAATCGAATTAATATCTCTCTTGTTGCGCTGGATTCAGACACAAACATACACCTCCACCATCACTACACACCTGTATTATATATCCTTTTCAATATTACCATTAAAATGCCTATCTGCAAAGAGTATATTCTATTCTCAATCCTATTATCAGCATAATAAAGGAAATCTTATTCACATTCTTAGGATTTTTTTACAATCGGATCATTCCAAGATGTAGTTTCGGATATGTTTTTGCTGGTTATCTTTTATATATACGCGCGGAACCCTTGCCCCTATCATGCAGGTTACCTCATAATTAATCGTTTCCAGTTTCGCGGCTATCTCATCAATGGCAATCGATTCAAGGCCGTCAACTCCAATCAGTGTAACCTCCGTCCCGACAGGGAATGATCTAGGGAGCTTGATCATGCATTGGTCCATGCAAATCCGGCCGACAATCGGCACCCTCATTCCATCTATAAGCACTTCCTGACCTTGCAGCTTACGGATCCAGCCGTCAGCATAACCAATCGGCAAGGTTCCGATCCATTCATTTCCTTGTGCCGTATAGGTCGCCCCATAACTTACACTTTCACCTTTAACAAGCTGCTTAACCGCGACCAATTTCGTTTTTAACGAGATGGCTTGTTGTAATGGAAATGGCAATAACGGCTTCATTTCCATCGAAGGGCTTAGGCCATACATGGAAATACCCATCCTTACCGCATTCCATACCGGATCGGCAAACCTTAAAGATGCGGCACTATTGGCGGCATGGACAAATTCCGGACGTGACGTCAGCGCAGTGAGCATCCCTTTAAATACGGCAAGCTGTTTTTCATAGAAATCGGTATTCAGTTCATCCGCCGTCGCGAAATGAGTGAATATCCCTTGAAAGTTGAAGCACGCTTCCTTTTTAAGCGAACTTTCCACTTTCATCAGTTTATTTTTATCGCGTATGCCAATCCTGCCCATTCCGCTGTCCACTTTTATATGAACCTGAAGGACTTGTCCCGGTTTAAGCTGGGCCTTTGCACTATCCAGCCAGGCATTATCAAAAGCTGTCACGGAAATCCCTTGCTCGGCAGCAATCGCTGCGCTTTCCGGCCTGGAGACCCCAAGTACAAGAATCGGAGCAGTTATCCCCTTTTTCCGGAGAGCCAGAGCCTCATCCATAAAAGCAACGCTTAAAAAATCAGCGCCCGCTTCAAGCGCCGTTTTAGCCACTTCATAATCCCCATGTCCATAAGCATTCGCTTTAACGACAGCGAATAGGCTGACACCAGTTCCCAATCTTGTTTTCATTGAAGAAATATTTTCATGAATATGATCCAAATTCACTTCTGCCCACGTATCTCGATGAAATAATTTCGTTTCCAAGCCCATTTCCTTCTTTCTATGCTTACGATGAAATTCTTCCCATAGCAAAGTTTGCTTTTCATTATACGACCATTCTATAACCAACCGCCGGAAAGATAAAGCGCTTTTCACCAAAGAATCTAATTTCCCAAGATACAGCCCGTTGCCGGATGAAGCTGATCCAAATGATAACAAGCCGCTTCCCCGCCTGCTCTTCCTAGAAGAAACCTTCCTAAGGAGACGGGAACATCAGCTTGTTTTGCAAACCTATTTGACTGGATCTCCCCCAACCGAACGGGCCACCTCTATCATCTCTACCTGCGTCAAATCCTTTGATGCAAGCATATAATCCACACCTTCAAAAGTCCACGCAATCGTATTTCCAGTCATGGCTCCAACTGTATAACCCAAATCAACCGGATCACCATTCACATTCGTTGAAACGGAAGTTTGGACAACTTCAGCTTTTTCCTGAACCAATGTAAAGCTTTTCGTGCCCTCATATGTCAAAACGACACGTTCCCCATCATTATCGGTCTTGATTTCCTTTTCTTCCGTCAAGCTCATATCACCAATATTCTCAGGGTATTTCACTGCAAAGCCTTCATTTTGGACTTCTGCCATAACAGGCGCTTCAAGTTGTGCGCTTGTCATGTTTTTCTTCATATCAAATGAATCCTTATCAAAAGTCGTATCGAATTTCACTTTTGAAAATTCTACAAGGACCAACGCCGTTTTATCCGGGTCCATGACCTTTACACTGACTGGGGATAGGTCCTTTTTGTTTATAGTAATCTCTTGATAAGGCAACATTTTATTGTTTTGGTAACGTGTCTTCGTTTCAAAGACATAATGTTTATCCGTTTCTTTATATGTTGCACTTTTATCTTCCGTAATGTCTTTCACCAACGACTCGAATAAATAGGCCTGACTGCTGTTCTCCGGCCATTCACTTTGAAATTTAAAGCTTTTATTCAAAGCGGGCGTCAATACATACACACCATCATCATTCTTCAAAATCATTTGGCTTTGATCCTTCTCTTCATTTTTTAGGTTCACGCGATAAAAAGACGGATCTTTATGCCAAATTTCCACATTATATACTTGAGGTTCCGTCCCCATCTTCAACGTCATCTTTGCGTTAGCTTTATATCCCTTCATCTCACCAAGCTTCTCATTCAATTCACTTACTACATCACTCTGTGATTTTTGGCCGCAAGCAGAAAGAGCAAGCAAGAGCATGATCCCTGCAAAAAGCATTAACATCTTCTTCATCTTTTCAACCCCTTTTTGTCATTTGAACGTAAAAGGGAGAGGAAAAGGCAGGATCCGGACATTGGCTCGACTGATGTCTTAGACTCCTCAGCATTTTAGCGCGGACCTAACATGATCCTGCTAAAAACCCCTCTTAGAGCCCCCACTCTGCCATGTACCTTCCACCGGGCCTTGTCTCCCTATAGCACTAAATGTATATGAGACAACCTTAAGGTTTATGACCCGATCGGACAAAACTCAATCCACCCTTTCAATTATGACTTGGGCAACCGCATAATCACGGCTATGGCTAATCGACAGATGCACCCCATTTGAAAACGGCTTGGAGATGACCGGCTTCCCCTTATCATCCGCACTGATTTCGATATCAAGGAAGGATAAATACTTACCGATCCCTGTACCGTATGCTTTTGAAAATGCCTCCTTGGCTGCAAAACGTCCAGCAAAATACTCGATCTTCCTTCTTCCGTTCAACCCATCAAAAATCAAGATTTCCTTTTCTGTCAATATACGCTCCTTCAATCGCGGTTGCCGTTCAATCAATGTTTCCATTCTATCCAATTCAGTTATGTCCACGCCGATACCTTTAATCACTTTGACACCTCTTCTATTAAATTGATATGTTGCATAGTATTAGGAGGACTCTTTTACCTATGATAATATGGTCCCTAATTAAAACGATGCCAAGGAGGAATTTATGTTTACAAGAACCGAAAGCTTCCGCGAATATACCACTGCCTATCGAGCTGTGACTGTGCTCATTTTCATTATGATGCTCGTTTTCGTTCTCGTCCTTTTCCCCATAATTCCCGGCAATTTACTTTTTTATTACGGCTCAGGTGTAAATTTATTCATCAACGACGGACAATGGTGGCGATTGGTCACCCCGATTTTTCTCCATAGCACATTCACGCATTTACTGTTCAACGGGTTCTCGCTTGCCATCTTCGGACCAGCCCTCGAGAAGTATCTCGGTTCCTTAAAGTTCTTAATTTTCTTTTTGACGACCGGAATCCTGGCCAATATCGCGACCTTCTTATTTAAACCGCTCACTTATACCCACATCGGTGCAAGCGGTGCGATTTTTGGTTTACTCGGTTTCTTTCTTTACCTTGTGTTATTCAATAAAAACAATTTTACGAACAACGAAAGAAATACAGTCTATACACTGACCGGAATCGCCATCATCATGACCTTCATCCAACCTCAGATCAATGTTGTCGGTCACTTGGCCGGCCTGGCAACCGGCGTTTTAACCGCACCTCTATATTGGAGAAAAAGATGATAGGAAAAAGAGCCGACTCTTTCGATCATTGGGAGTCGACTGCTTTTTTAGGTAAATACCAAGATTCGATTTTTCGGCAATCCCTTTCTTCAACATCCATGACCACGCCGACCCGGGAATGGACCCCAGACTTGATCGAGGCTGATATCGTGGCCAGTCCTTTCCGGCTCTGAAACCAGCTTTTTTTATAGGAAACGGATTGAATCCTGCTTCTTTGCATGATCAAGGTTTGCTTAGAGAACAAGCGATTGCTCAAAAGCAATAAATCTCCTTCAATATTCCATCCGGCATCCCTATATTGCATGTATGCCCAACAGATCCCCAACGGCAGTAACAGCAGGGACAGGAAGCCCCAAGGTTTGAAAAACCAGGACAAGACACCAACGATAGGGATGATAAAAAGGGCTTTACGAAAAATGTAGCGGGAAATTGCCCGCTTAGGTATCGGGCTCATTTCCGTGATCGTTTGATAAACTGGTAACATTGCCCCTAATTTCCTTTGTAAATGCTTCTTCTTGATAAAAGGGAAAAGCATGATGGATAAGCTTTCTTTATCTTCAATACTGCCTCCAGCATATTCGAGGTAAACAGTCGCGAATCCCAACGGTTTTCGAACCAAATTTTCAATGATCCGGATTCCTTGAATTTTATGGACAGGGATGGTCAACTGCCTTTTCTCGAGAAGTCCTCTGGAAATGATGAGTTCCTCCTCCGTTTTCATCACGGTAAAAGAAGCATATTTCATGACCATGCTTAATGTGGCCAGTACATATACGACCAATAAGCCCAATATCGCAAAAGAGGTCAAGATAACGGTGCCCATTCCAACAAAGTCTTCATAGTTCTTAAATATCCGCTCAAAAGGAATGACCTCATCAAACTGTGAAATAAAAGCGACGGCTCCAGATAAAAAGACCCCTACCGCTCCCGAGGTGGCAGCCATGAATACTAATTGCGGCAACGTCTGCTTATAAACGGAAGAAGCCATCATGACTTCTTCACTGCCGGATAATTCATCTTGTTTCACCCTAGGAGGATCACTCGCTTTATTGTTTTTTTCGGCACTTATGAAGGTATTGATGCGCTCGGCATCACGTTTGCTGATTGCCGATAAAACGGCATCAGCTTGGGTTCCTCCTGCCGTTTCAATATTGACCTTCACCAGACGGAATATCCGTTGGATGATGCCTTCCGAAATATCGATGCTATGAATTCGATCAAGCTTGATATACCGTTTCTTCCTTACGAACACTCCAGACTCGATTCTAAACTCGCCATCTTCTATGCGATAGGTAAAGCGTAGCCATTGAAGGAATGCATGAACGATCAGCAAAAGGACTATGACGGAAATGACTAGCGGTTGTACCCATCCAGGAATTCCTTCATTCCTTCCAGGAATAACGATCACCAATACGAAAGGCAGAACTAACTCCTTGATTGATTTCAAGATGTTAAGCAATACAGCTATAGGGTGAAGCCTCTTTAATTCAGACATCTTCCTCCTCCACACTGGCCATTCTGGAAATGTAGCGCCTCAATTCATCTGCCTCTGCAAGGTCGAGTGCAGGTATAACATGCATGGTTGCCGCAGTCGAAATTTCCACGGAGGCCAACTCATATTTTCTTAACAACGGTCCTTGCTTCGTTTCAACATGCTGCACCCGAATCATCGGAATGAGTGTTCTTTTTATGATGAAAATACCGCTTTGGATGTCAATCTCCGTATTCCGTACTTCATAACGCCATCTTTTCCACTTTATCGATGGCATCAAGTAGATGGACAGATACGACTGGATGATCGAAATGATGAATAAAACGCCAACAATCCAATATGTCCACTTAAAAAAGATGGTAAGAGCGAGTATCGCGATGGATATGATCCAAGTGATTGCAGAGCTTAACAATCCACTGATTTTCCAGACGGTCAAGGCCTTATTCGAGATACGATTTTCCGGTTCCATGAACCCTCCTCATCCGCACGGGGATATTTTGAAGCATTATCCAACCTGTGCACTTTTCTCCATTATACTATAATAATCCGCTCTCAATTAACCTGCATTTTCTGAACTTTTCTTTCAAAAAAACCTGGTTGGATTATACTTATACATAAAAAAAGCCGCTCAGTTGAGCGGCTTTCATAAATGATTAAATTTTATTGGATTTTTCTCTTTTTTGGCTTGTGCTACGGTTTCCGTAACCATTGGATTTACGGTTCGAACTTGGGCGTTTGCTTGATCCGCTGCCGTAATCTTTTCTGCCTGAAGAACTGCGGCCATTGCGCTGTCTGTTATTGGAAGAACTGCTTCCCCCGCGATTGCGACGCATTGGAGATGGAGACTCTTCAGTTAACTTGATTGGCGTTTGATCCGGTTCTTTCGTCATTGATTTAAGCATGGCAGCCACTAGGTCAGCCGCACCATGTTTTTGCAATAATTCTTCCGCTTGACCAAGATATAATGTTAAATCATCATTCTCGATTGTAGAAAGGATTTTTTCAGTAACTGCTTTTTGTTGACCTTCCAACGCTTCAGTCAATGTAGGAGTTTTAAGTTTTTCCATACGTTTTTTCGTTGTATGTTCAACTGCATGCAGTTGACCTCTTTCTCTTGGTGTTACAAACGTAATGGCAATACCATGTTTACCCGCACGACCTGTACGTCCAATACGGTGAACGTAACTTTCAGGATCTTGAGGGATATCAAAGTTGTATACATGTGTAACGCCTGAAATATCAAGACCACGCGCAGCCACATCAGTAGCAACTAGAACATCGATGCTGCGGTCCTTGAATTTTTTCAATACGGAAAGACGTTTAGCCTGGCTAAGGTCACCATGGATTCCTTCAGCCATATAGCCGCGAATGTTCAAGGCAGAAGCCAATTCATCGACACGGCGCTTCGTACGTCCGAAGACAATCGCAAGATCCGGTGTTTGAATGTCAAAAAGGCGAGCCAGTGTATCGAATTTTTCACTTTCTTTTAGCTCCAAGTAATATTGCTCGATGCGATCGACTGTCATTTCTTTCGCTTTTACGCGCACAAGAACTGGTTCATGCATGAATCTTTCAGCGATTTTACGGATCGGATCAGGCATTGTAGCTGAGAAAAGCAATGTTTGCCTTTCGTCAGGAACCGTTGAAAGGATGGATTCGATATCCTCAATGAATCCCATGTTAAGCATTTCATCCGCTTCATCAAGAACTACAGTATGAACTCCGCCCAATTTAATATTTTTACGTTTGATATGGTCTAAAAGACGACCAGGTGTACCAACGATAATATGTGGTTTTTTCTTCAATGCACGGATTTGACGGTCGATATCTTGTCCACCATAAACCGCTAGAACACGAGCGCGTTTTCCGTAGCCAAGCTTGAAAAGCTCTTCAGAAACTTGGATGGCAAGCTCACGCGTAGGTGCGATGACAATCCCTTGAACGTTTTCATTGTTGATATCGATATTCTCCATCAAAGGGATACCGAATGCTGCCGTTTTACCTGTTCCCGTTTGCGCTTGACCGATGATATCTTTACCTTCAAGTGCTAGAGGAATCGTTTGGGATTGAATCGGGCTTGCTTCTTCAAATCCCATTTTTTCTATTGATTTCATAGACGTTCTATCTAATCCTAATTCGCTAAACAATGTCAATGTTTTCGTACTCCTTTTTATATCGTAAATTTACACGTGCATACAAGAATGATGCACAGATGTTTAGTTCAAATCCTCATCATCATGACGGATGTTCTACTTTATCTCTTATGCAAAAGTTTATCATTATCACCTAAAAGTATGTCTGCCTTTTAGTTCAAATGAACTCAATATGATTTTTTAAAAAGGAAATATACCAGCACGAGCATTCACTGGCATTTTTTGCTTCGCGCACGTGTAGAGTTATTTTTAACATACGCACATCTTTTTAAAAGTACATGTAACCAAAATTAAATTCAATATGGAAAATTAAAAGTAGCATAAACGGGTATTTCACCGTTTTATTCAGGTGAGGGCTGCTGCACCTTATTCAACAGACTTAAAAAGACTGTGTGAACAAAACTTGACGAGAGCCAAGATTCTTATACAAAACAGGCCCGGTGCGTTGAGGATTTGCAGAAGTGGAAAAGCGCTAAAATGCGGCTTGATTCCCTATTAGCTACTAAAGCCGCCAAGAGATGCAGCTTTTATATATGACCAGACGCGCGGCCTATTTAATCTAAAATAATCTCAAGAATGAACTCATGAAACATGTAAGAACATACAATTTTGTTGCCTCAACCTGATTAATTAAACTAATCATCAATGATAAGACATTTAAACTCATACTTCATATTACCATTTTCAAACTGTTAATGCAATAAAGGATATCGACCCATTCCCAGTTCCCAACAACTTTTCATCACTTCGAAAATAAGATAAGTCCAAATCAGCCATATGAATCCCGCCCTGTATCACGTTTGGGAAGATGTTGTTATAATTCCTGCTGGAAAAAAAACCGACAGTATTCTTTAAAGGACCCACACTTACTATATCCCAATACAAGAGGTTGGATTCTTTATTGAATAAGCACAATCAATACTTATCTGAATTTTTTTACCTACTATATAATATGTATTCCGAACAAATAGTTTCAACCTGATTTTGAACCATGCTTCTCCAACTCCAATTTCTCATCTCAATCTCCCCTTCCAACTCAATGAATGTATAATTTTTCAATATCAAATGAAAAAACGGTAAAAACCGGCATGATTACAGTATGATAGACCTATAAACATAACACTTAAGGAGGCTGTATGAATATTTACTCATTAGATATACCTGCATGCAAGGAGTTTTGCCTATTGTTAAAAACAATGAACAAGAACGTCACTTTTTTGGAAAATCCAATGAAACAAAGATATCTATTTCAGGAATCAACGGACCTCATGCAAACACTATTCATTTTACCATTGCACCTTTCAAAAGATTCCTGGCAGCAAACGGCTTTGTTCAGCTTAGCCGAATCCCTTGAAATTCCAATCTTATTCATTTATAAACGGACGAAAAAAATGAGAGTTCCTCCTGAGTTACCAAAAAGGACCTTATACCTGACCATCCCCATCCCTGCTGACCCGGTGGAAGTCAACATCAAGTTAACCTCACTCCAAAACATCAGCATGCACCTGTTCTCATTTAAAATGAAGGGACAGGAACTTGAAAAGATAAATCAGAAGTCGACAAGGAGCATGCGCATCGCAAGGGGCTTTCAACATTTATGCTTACCGACACCAATCCAAAATAACCATATTGAGATCAAAGGAATCACCCAGCCTTCCACTGAATTATTAGGCGATTTATTTTTCTGGACCGAGGTAAGCGACGGAAAATACGCTTTCATCATGATCGATATGTGCGGAAAAGGCATTCATACAGCGCTTGTACACATGTCCATCCGAACCTTGATACCTGAGCTGATAAAACGGATACGGGACCCCATCATCATAACCAGGGAACTGAAAAAGCATATGAGGGGTTTATTCCAGGGAATTCATTTGGAAGATACAATCAATGCCTGTTTTTCAGCCTTCATTGCATACGTAAATACAAGGGAAAGATTCATTGAATATGTGAACTGTGGACACCCCCCAGCCATTTTGCATGCCCCAGACACCAATTACATTCTCAGATTGAGTAAAGGGGCTGGCCCTATAGGCTGCATTAAGGATGCTCCGATAAAAAAAGTAGTATTTCATTACCAACCAGGAAGCCGCTTCATCATTTATTCAGACGGCCTCTCTAAATCTCCTAGCCCTTCCGCCGCTGAACGGACTGAACGCATCGAGAAGGAATTCATTGAAAACGCCCTTCTTTCTATACACGACCTACTACAAGCGCTCTTGCTATCAAGAATGACGCATTCCGAAATTGATGATGATATCAGCATCATTGCCGGTACACTTTTTTAGGACGAAAATAGGCCGCTTCAAAACGAACGAAAGGAACAAGACCCCTGAGCGCCTGCAGTGAAATGAAACGTTCTTTGAGAGAACTAAAAAAACTGCAGATCAACTCCATGATTATCGAGTTGGTCTGCAGCCTGACTGATCAAATAAAAACAACCTGTTTAAAAGACCTTTACTTCTGTAAAGCCTGAACGACTTCCTCCAGCTTCATGCCCCTGGACGCTTTCACAAGGATGATGTCATTTGCCTGCGTCGATGTTTTCAGCTCCTCTATAAGCTTCTGCTTATCTTGGAAGGACCGAACATTTTCTGCAGGAAAAGCTCCACTTGCTCCCTTGCCAATATACTCGGCCAAAGGGCCATAGGTGAAAATCTTATCAATCCGGTCACTTGAAATCAATTCACCAATTTTCAAATGAAAGTCTTTCTCCTGCGGTCCCAACTCCAGCATATCTCCCAGAACGAGGATTTTTTTCTCGAAACCGGATAAACCTTCGATCAGCTCGACAGCCGCCTTAACGGAAGTTGGACTCGCATTGTACGCATCATTGATGATTTTCTGCCCTTTTGCGCCCTCAACCAATTCCATCCTCATATTCGTCAACTGAATGGTTGACAGCCCTTTTCGGATGGAGGAATCATCCACACCGAACTCCTTCGCAACCAAAATG
>NZ_PHNG01000638.1:0-15859 GCF_002803435.1 Bacillus sp. mrc49
ATTATGAAAAAAATCGGCCAGGAATGGCTGGATAAAAACTATGATATCGAGTATTTACATTGTTCTTCCGATAATGATTCCATCGATGGGGTCATCATACCGGCTTTGAAAATCGGTCTTGTGGATGGGACCGCTCCGCATGTGATTGAACCGAAGGCACCAGGGGCTGTAGAGGAATATGTCAATTTGGGGTCAGCCTGGAATTCACAGCAGCTCGCTTCGGAAAGAGCGTCCATCATAAGGCTGACGAATGCGAGAAGCAACAGCTTCGAGAAGGCCTATGCCCTTTTCGCTGAAGCATTGAAGATACATGATGAATGGGAGGACATCTATAAGGCAAACATCGACTTCGCTAAATTGAATGGGCTGACCAATAAATTGATAGAAGGCTTTTATCGAGATATCGTCCTTAATAAGAAGGCGGATGTTCGTCATCGTTTTTTAGGTGCCGCCACGCCAAAGGGAGCGGTCGATTTCATACCGAATATCACGGAGGGCGTACAGAAACGCTACTTTTTAAAAGGGCGTCCCGGTTCGGGAAAATCGACGATGCTGAAAAAGATTGCAAAGGCTGCGGAGCAAAGGGGCTTCGATGTGGAAGTGTATCATTGTGGTTTCGATCCGCATAGCCTGGACATGGTCATCGTCCGGGAGGTAGGTATCGCCATATTCGACAGCACAGATCCTCATGAATATTTCCCGAGCTGCGAAGGTGATGAGATCATCGATATATATAAAACGGCGATCCTGCCGGGAACGGATGAAATTTATGCCGATCAGATCAAGGATGTTTCCTCCAGGTACAGGGAGAAGATGAATGAAGCGACGGCAAGCCTAGCCAAAGCAAAAGAGCTGCATGACGAACTTGAAAAAATTTATGTGAAAGCCATGGACTTTACTGCGATAGATGACATTCGTAGTGACATTCATGAACAGATCATTGAACGTGCGCAGGCAATTGACAGCCAAACGATCCTGCATTAAAAATTGAACTGCACCTCTCCTTATCAGGTGCAGTTTATTTATATTTTTTCGATCAATATTCACTGCAAGGTTGTAAAACGTGTTTATCGACGCTCTTTCGGTTAGAATAGGGATTATATTGTAATAAAGGAGCCGGTTGAATTGATAAAGACGATTGCGATTGACATGGACGGAACATTATTAAACAAAATGCAAAAGGTCAGTGTGGAAAATAAAGAGGCGATCCAGAAGGCACAAAGAGAAGGGGTGGAAGTGATCATCGCCACTGGGAGATCATACGTCGAAGCAAGGTTCGCTTTAGATGAAGCGAATATCGATTGCCCTGTGATCTCTGTGAATGGGGCGGCCTTGTTCACAAAGGAAGGAAAGATTGCCGCTTCGAATCCAATGTCTGTTGCCACTGCAAAAATGGTCGCTGAAATCCTTGAGGAACAAGGGATTTATTTCGAAATTTATACGAGCCAGGGGATTTATTCCAAAAATTACGAAAAATCAATATCCGTTTTGGTGGACATATTCGTAACGGCCAATCCCGAGATGGATGCCGAGAGAATGAGGAAATTCGCAGAGGAGCGCTTGCAGCTTGGACAAGTTACATCGATCTCCGACTATTCCGAGCTATTCAGCCATTCTAATGTGGAATATTATAAAATCCTCAGCTTCTCCAAAGATTTAGATTTATTGAATCGAGTTGCTTCGAAATTGAACGGGCAAGGTGGAGTCACCGTCACCTCATCAGGACGTGAAAATGTGGAAATCATGAGTACGGAGGCCCAAAAGGGTACGGCCCTCGAAGCATATGTGAAGGAAAAATCCGGTTCCATGCAGGAAACAATGGCCATCGGCGATAATTATAATGATGTATCCATGTTTGAACGGGTAGGCTTGGCTGTCGCCATGGGCAATGCCCCGCTCGACATTCAAAAACTGTGTGATGAAGTGACAGGCAAGAATGATGAATCAGGTGTAGCGCAGGCAATATTAAAGGTGCTCAAACAGTCAGCCTATTAAACTCACGAATTGAAGGGGGAAAGGCGTTTGAAAAGGTGGCTTCTATATTTCCTTATGGCTGCATTGATTCTGGCAGGTTGTAATGGCAAAGAAGAGGACAGCAAAACCGATCCAAAGCCTGATAAAGAAGTGGCGGGCACGCTTGGTAAAGATCCTGAAGTACTCGTGACGAATCTGCATTCTCCATGGTCGATCCAAAAGGTTGGGAGTGCGATGTATGTTTCAGAACGGACAGGCTCCATCGTGGAATGGTACAAGGGCAAGCTGACACGGCAACCGGTCGAGCTTAAGAAAACATTATCTTCAAAAGCGGAAGCTGGACTGCTTGGTTTTTTATTGGCACCCGACTTTTCTGAAAGCAGGCGAGCCTACGCCTATTATACGTACGAAGATGGCAGTGGGAATTCCATCAACCGAATCGTCTCCCTGCAAAAGGACAATGATAAATGGCTGGAGCGAGAAACGTTAATCGATGGAATACCAAGCGGTGACTACCATCACGGCGGACGCCTCAAGCTTGGCCCCGATGGCTTGCTATACGCAACAACAGGGGATGCCAAGAAACCGGAAATCGCACAAGATACTGTTTCATTAGGCGGGAAGCTTTTGCGCATGAATCCAGACGGCACCATTCCTAAAGATAATCCTTTCGCAAATTCGTACGTCTATTCGTATGGCCATCGCAACCCGCAAGGACTGGCCTGGGATGATGCCGGGAAGTTATATGAAAGCGAGCACGGAGAGTCCGCTCACGATGAAATAAATGAAATTGATCCTGGCAAGAACTATGGCTGGCCGGAGATTGAAGGTGATCAGCAAAAACCGGATATGATCAATCCACTGATCCACTCAGGCGAAAACACTTGGGCCCCTTCCGGACTGGCCTATTTTGATGGGAAGCTATTTATCGCAGCATTAAGAGGTGAATCGCTTAAGCAGTACGATATCAAGAGCGGAAAAATGACGGATATCATCACGAATGCCGGTCGGATCCGCGACATCTTCGTGGATGAAGAATTCCTATACTTTATAAGTAACAATACGGACGGACGAGGAAATCCCGATGAAAAAGATGATAAACTTTATCGGCTGCCCCTATCCCAATTAGAAGGAAATATGCCCTGAAGGATTCAGGCAACCGCTAATATAGGCAGCGAAAAAAAATGCCCGCAGTTGTGCGAACGCTTACCTACACCGATTTATATTGTTACACGTGAAGCCCTCGCCGAATGGCGGGGGCTCCTGCTGCTGCATGAATTCGCGAGTAACGCGCTGATATCGTGAAAGAAAGCAGTAATCAAGCGGAGAATCCGCGTCAAATTCATGAGCAACGCCAAAAATTGGCGCGAAACAGCAAAAAAAACGTGTTAAAAGCGATATCTTTGCGAGAATCCGCCTCACATTTCGAGGCAACGCCCAAATTGGCGAGTAAAAGTCCCAAATTCGCCGAGTAACCATCCCGAATCATCCGCAATCAGTCAAAACGAACATTTGATCACGAACCTGCTGTTAAGTTGTGTTCAGGGCTCGGATTCTTCGTTTGGAGGCTGGACTTTAATAAAGAAATATTGTATAGTTACCTAGGTAACTACTTTACAGGAGGAATACCTATGCCCTTCCATGATGGGTTTTTTCATCAAAATTTACAGTTCTCGAGGTCATTTACAAAAAAGTTGAACGAACAATTGGCTAAGGTCGATCTTTTTCATTCTCAGTGGTTGATTGTTTTTTATTTGAATCAATATGGGAGTTCGACGCTTGTGGAAATCAGCAACTATCTCGATGTGGAGAAGCCGACGGTTACACGGACGGTGAACCGTTTGGAGGAACGTGATTTAATCGAACAAATACCCGGGAAAGATAAGCGGGAACGGAGAATACAGTTAACGGAGTCCGGTAAAAGGACTTTTCAAGAGGCCAAAAAAGTGGTGGAGGAATTTGAGCACCAATTATTGAGTGGTTTGGCCGAAGAGGATCTTGAGGTAACGCAAAAAACCTTGAAATTATTGAAGGAAAAATTAAAACAATTGTAAGGAAGAAGGATTTTACATGAATCAAAAACCAAAGTTGTGGACGAAAGATTTTCTGATTGTGTCGTCAGCGAACTTTTTTCTCTTTTTAACTTTTTATGTGTTGATGGTGACATTGACGATTTACACGATCGATCAATTCCATGCGTCTCAAGCCCAGGCGGGACTCGCTTCAAGTATTTTTGTCCTTGGGGCTGTGCTGGTCAGACCGGTTGCCGGGAAGAAAATTGACCAGGTCGGCCGCAAAAAAATGCTTTTTGGTTCCTTGATTTTATTTTTGTTAGCTTCGATTGGCTATTTCATGGTCAATGGTTTGTTTCTTCTATTGATCGACCGGCTTATTCACGGTTTCGCTTTTGGTCTTGCGACGACTGCAACCGGAACGATTGCCGCAGATATCATTCCGAATGAAAGGCGTGGGGAGGGGACAGGGTATTTTGCGATGAGTACAAACTTGGCCATGGCTTTCGGTCCGTTTATCGGTTTGCTGATCACCCAGCATTTTAGTTATTCGATCATCTTCTATGCTGCCTCGGTGTTTGCCGCATTTGCTTTAGTCGCTTCGTTGTTCATGAATGTGCCAGAAGGCGAAAAGGGCAAAGTTTCATCACGAAAAGGGTTTAAGATCAGTGATTACTTTGAAAAAAGTGCCCTGCCGATTGCCATTTTCATCGGATTTGCCGGATTTACTTATTCGAGCATCTTGTCTTATTTAACATCGTTTGCAAAGGAAATGAATTTGATGGATGCCGCAAGCTTTTTCTTCGTCGTATTTGCCGTATTCCTGCTTGCGTCGCGACCGTTTACAGGACGGATATTTGATGTGAAGGGGGAGAATGCGGTGATTTATCCGGCATTGATTTTTTATGCGGTCGGCATGGTCATCCTCAGCCAATCCCATCATGGAATCACGCTTCTGGTAGCCGGTGCTTTTATCGGTGTTGGGTATGGTACGTTCCAATCAAGCTGCCAAGCGATTTCCATCAAGGAGGCACCGTCAAATCGGATGGGTTTGGCCACTTCCACGTTTTTCACCATGTATGATTTCGGGATTGGGGTTGGCCCGTTCCTATTGGGTTTCCTTATCCCATTTACCGGATTCAAAGGGTTATTCATCGGCATGTCGATTTTCTCATTCATACTTATCGGAATTTATTTCTTGGTACATGGTAAAAAAGCCTCGAGCAGAAAGAAAATGCAGGCTGAAGAGCGGATGTCCGCTTAAAGTATAAAATGAAAAAATGGGGGCATGCTAGTTATATGATTGATTTTCCAAAGTATCCCCCTTTCTCCGCCTGTATATAACAGGCGTTTTTTTTATGCCATAAACAAAGAAACCGCCTAATGGGCGGTTTCTTCAAAATTTATAGGTCCATAATCGTTCCTTGCGTATCCACTCTAGGAAATCGGCATCCTGATTTTCGAATTTTTCCTTCCAATCAAGTACCATCGCCTCCGTTTGGGAACGGTGAGCCGTAACGGCAGCTACTTTTTTCTCTTCGACCGCAGTGATATCATGGATGATGTCAGGTTGCCCTAACTCCTGGATGCAGTTATTGGAGAATGCGACACAATGAAGTTTTGGACGTTCCGTTTCCTCGATTCTTTCCACGGCACGAACCACGGCCCTCGCTGTCGCTTCATGGTCTGGATGGACGCTGTATCCCGGGTAAAACGTGATGATCAATGATGGATTCAATTCATTGATGGCATCGGTAAATATGGACGTCAGCTTTTCATCATCCTCGAATTCTATCGTCTTATCACGCAAGCCGAGCATGCGTAAGTCTTCAATGCCGATCGCATTTGCTGCATCGATCAATTCCTTTTTACGGATTTTGGGGAGCGATTCTCTCGTTGCAAATGGCGGATTGCCTAAATTACGTCCCATTTCTCCTAGTGTTAAGCATAAATAGGTAACAGGTGTGCCCGCTTCTCTATGGATGGCAACCGTACCGGAAACCGAGAAGGCTTCATCATCGGGATGTGGGAAAATGACTAAAACATGACGTTCTTTTTCCAAGGTATATTTCTCCTTCCGTTTACTTACATTGAGTATGGTTAAAGGTAAATGGGAATGGGATTAAAGGTATGTCAGGATCATTCAAAGGGTGTGGGACTGAGCTGCATGGAGACGGCAAGCTTTCCGGAAAAATCAAGACCTGCCATTAGCAACCTTCCTTGTTCATCCACTTCGAAGTGGTTTACGCCTTCTGCATATACCCAGCCGATATTGAGCTTTAAGCCGATGCGGTAGGGTCCGTCCCCAACGATCTTGCCATGTTCATATTGTATAAAAGCGTTACGAATATAAGCACCTGCCGAAAAGAAGGCTTCATCTACATGAGTGGCATAGGCACCATTTGTCGTTTCCAGGTGAAGATATACATCTTTTCCGGCGAAAGAATCAATAGCATTTTGCACCTCGGTGCGGTCTATAGGTTTCATTCTATAATTTCCTCCTTAACTGGGCGGCTAGATAAGCTTTTCCTTCTTCCCATTTTACTAAATAAAATCAAAAAAAGCGAAAAAGGCCGCTCGATGAATTGGAGCGGCCAGTAAACGTGATGATTTATTTTTGTGTGTTTTGCGCATTTCCATATTTATGGTATGCCCCATGATTGACCGGTCCTACATAGTCATTCATCTTCCAGGAATGGCGAACCGCTTCCGTAATGAAGTCTTTCGCGATGTGGATGGCCTCGCGCGGGCTTTTCCCTTCAGCCAGCTGCGCTGTAATCGCTGCTGATGATGAACAACCGGCACCATGTGTATTGGTTGTTTCGATTTTCTCGGATTCAAGGATCTCAAATTCTTTTCCATCATAGAGAAGGTCGATGGCTTTATCAAGATCAAGCTTATTTCCACCCTTGATCAAGACATATTTTGCACCAAGTGCATGTATCTTTTCGGCGGCAGCCTTCATATCATCGATCGTTTTGATAGGCGCCGTCCCTGCTAATTGGGCAGCCTCGAAAAGGTTAGGCGTCACTACCGTTGCACGCGGAACGAGTAGATCACGCAGAGCCACGGCTGTTTCAGGGTGCAATACTTCATCCTCACCTTTGCATACCATAACTGGGTCGATTACGACTTTGTCCAATTTCAACTCGTCAATTTTACGGGCAACGAGTTCAATGATTTCAACTGAACCGAGCATACCTGTTTTCATGGCGTCAATTCCGATTGATAGAATCGTTTCGATTTGGGCCTCCAAAACATTTACTGGCGTAGGGAATACATTATGGGACCAGCCATTCTTAGGGTCCATCGACACGATTGTCGTTAAAGCGGACATACCGTAAATGCCGAATTCTTGAAATGTCTTTAAATCAGCTTGAAGACCTGCTCCGCCGCTGGAGTCAGATCCAGCAACTGTCATAGCTTTTTTCATAGTCATTATGTGACCTCCTCAGGAGAATTAGATATCGATATTATCATCATACCAGGTAATATCCTATTTTTAGAATATACCAAAATTTATTTTATGTAAAACTTAGTTGTTTCCCCATCTGGGGGCCTGAAGATAAGGTAAAGTGTGTGCCTCTGATGGGCATTTTTCATAAGTGTATCATATGGCATTCCGTTTATCGGAAACCTGGATTCCAAGATGTGATCCAATCAATCTATGGTGTCATTATTCTCGAAGTTGCATTAAACTATTTACATACAATGGATGCTTTTTTGGAATACATAGTAGGTATAGCATTACCTTAGCGAGCTCGATTAAACCGAAAAAAGGGAAGGATGAAGCGGATGGAATCGACGATGTTGCTTCTAGCTGGTGGAAAATCAAGCCGGATGGGCGAGAATAAGGCATTACTGACAATAGATGGCGATGTGAACATTTCAAGAGTGGCATCCGAACTGAAAAAGGTGTCCGAAAACGTGTTGGTCATTACGAATGCATTCGACGATTACCGTTTTCTGCAACTTCCGTTAATTGCTGATTTACATAAGGATCATGGACCCCTTGGCGGCTTGCATGCAGGGATGACTGCCTCGCAAACTCAGCTGCACTTCCTTGCAGCCTGTGACATGCCCTTTGTGAGTGCCACTGTCATTCATGAATTGATTGCCAATTACGTTCCTTCATTCGATGCGGTCATTCCGGAGATAAATGGGCGGCTCCAGCCTCTTTTTGCGGTTTATCACAAAACCTGTCTCCCTGTACTGACGGAGTGTTTGATGAGCCGGGAATTGAAAATGAGCCGTTTTCTGGAGAAGATTTCGGTGAAAATCATTAGGGAAAAAGACTTTAAGCTATATCACGAAAACCCTGAACGTTTTCAACACGTATTCTTCAATATGAATACGAGGGAGGACTATCAAGAAGCTGTCCATATTAAGCAAACGGAATGTGATATAAAGGGTGGTAGAGATGAATTATAAAATTTCAAAGGATCCGATCGTCATTCAGGATGTGATTGATAAAGTAGTAAAACGAAATGCAGGTGCCGTCACGACCTTCATTGGGACGGTACGGGAAATGACCAAGGGGAAAAAGACCTTATTCTTAATTTACGAAGCCTATGAACCGATGGCGATCAAGAAATTAGAGCAAATCGGTGCGGAAATCAAGGATCGTTGGCCTGAAGCGGAAACGGCGATCACCCATCGTGTAGGTAAACTCGACATTACGGATATCGCAGTCGTCATTGCCGTTAGTACGCCGCATCGAAATGATGCATATGAGGCGAATCGGTATGCGATTGAAAGAATCAAGGAAATTGTCCCGATTTGGAAGAAGGAACATTGGGAGGATGGGGAAACGTGGGTCGGGAACCAGTTGGAGACCGTACCATATCCATCAGGAAAACCGAAGGAGATGGACATCCATGATTAACGTGCTTTTATTTGCCCAATTGAGGGATGAATCAGGAAAAGCGTCCATTTCTATAGAAGGAAATGGCTGGAGTGTGGACGAGCTGAAAAGAAAATTGAAGGCGGACTATCAATTGGGTAGCCTTGAAGCCGCAATGACGGCAGTCAATGAAGAATTTGCCGATGATGAGACGATCTTAACGGACGGGGATACAGTGGCCTTCATTCCACCTGTAAGCGGAGGTTGAGCGAATTGGATATGGTGTACGATGTGAAAGAACGATATTCCAGGCAAACGTTATTTGCCCCGATCGGTGAGCGGGGTCAATTGGAAATCCAAAAGAAGCATGTTTTACTCCTGGGGGCAGGCGCATTGGGAGCTGCAAACGCAGAGGCCCTTACCCGTGCGGGAGTAGGGAAAATCACGATCGTGGATCGGGATTATGTGGAGCTTAGTAATTTACAGCGCCAGCAAATGTATACGGAACGGGACGTCGAAGAGAGGCTTCCAAAGGCTGAAGCCGCAAAGCGTCATTTGCTAGAGATCGATCATGGAGTGGAAGTGAATGCCATCATCATGGACGCAACCGCGCAAAACCTGGAGCAGCTGCTTGGCGGGGTTGATTTGATATTGGACGCAACCGATAATTTTGAAACTCGGATGATCATTAACGATTTGTCACAAAAGCTTCTTATTCCGTGGATTTATGGGGCATGCGTCGGCAGTGTCGGCATGACCTTGACGATCCTTCCCGGAAATACGCCTTGCCTGCACTGTTTGCTTAAAACGATCCCCATTCAGGGCATGACCTGTGACACAGGGGGAATCATATCACCTGCGGTCACGATGGTGGCGGCCCACCAAATGGCCGAGGCTTTGAAAATCCTTTCAGGGAATCGGGACGCGATTCGTCCGGCACTCGTTACGTTTGATCTGTGGCGAAACCAATACCAATCTGTGAAATTAACAAAAGCGAAAAAGAAGGATTGCCTTTCTTGCGGCGAGCAGAGATCTTATCCTTTTTTAACCGGAGATAACGCAACGAAAACAGCGGTCCTTTGCGGAAGGGACACTGTGCAGGTCAGGCCGCCCAAGCCAGTTAAGCTCCAGCTCGAGAAGCTGGCAAAAGGTCTGGTTGGAAGTGGCTATGCAGTGAAATTCAATCCTTTTCTCCTCTCCTGCGAAAAAGATGGAGTGCGGATGGTCATTTTTGAGGATGGCAGGGCGCTGATACACGGTACGAAGGATATGATCCAGGCAAAGGCAGCCTACCAAAGTATACTAGGATAATGAATAGCAAAAAACGGGGCCCGTTGATGGGCCCCGTTTCTTATATATAGGGTAAATGCTACCTTATGTCTGTTGAATTATTTAGAAGCGACGATGACGACTTTTCCTTCGTCAAGCACTTCCTCGTAACGTTCTGCTTCCATGTCGCTAAGGCCAAGGTTGCTCATACGGTTACGAAGCTCATCTCCGCGTGATTTAAAGAGATTGCCAACCGTATCGAGGAAGCCCTGTTCCTTCATTCCTACATCTTCCGTATTCGTATTCTCGGTAAGGTGCTTCGAACGGGTTTTGTCATGAGCGAACAAGTAAACATCGTCCTTCGTATATCCTGAAGTGACTAACTCATCGATTTTTTCCTTTGCTTGTAAACCGTTTTCTACTACATGTACTTGATACATATAAACTCCTCCTTGAATTTTAATGTAAGATTCTCTGGAATATAGGTAAATGGAATCTTGTTTATCGTGATTGTTAATTAGCTATAGTAGTATATAACCTTATTTCCGAGTGCCTAAACATCTTATGACAAAATAATTTAATAAGTGGTGAAGCGAAACACCTTCTGGATGCGGTATGCTAAATATTTGAAAACGGGAAGGTCCTTCTGATATTCACTATAATCGGCAGTGTATGTTCCGTTGCGATTTGTCCAAAGTCTTTGGAAATAGTCAGCGACATCATAAGAAATGTCCGCATCATTTGGTGCATGGATTTCAACATTCGCTTCAAGGTTAAAGTCATCGAGATTACGTGAGGTGTAATTGGCTGATCCGCCAAGAACGATCGTTTCTTTTTCCTTTTGTATCATCATCAGCTTTGTATGAAACTGTTCTTTATCGGTTTTGTACCAGCGGATCGAAATATTTTCATCCCCCAGCTTTTCAAATTCGGCGGCAACCGGGAGATTCGGGAGGCCGATTTTTTCACTTCCGAAGGCGTTTTGATTCGGGTCCAAGATCATCTGAATCTTCACGCCCCGTTTAGCGGCGTCCGTTAACGCTTCGACCACTTCACGATCGGCAATGTAGAACATTGCAAGGTGGATTTTGTCCCCTTTCTTGGTATCTTTTATCGTTTTGAGGACATGCGTATTGATTTTTCCTTCCGTGAGCAATTGCACCGAGACCGGTCCCCTATCTTCTTCGGCCGCCTCGTTGAATTCCGGGAATGCCTTTGGACCGCCGGAGAAATTCGAAGCCGCTTCCTCCGCTTTAATGAAATCACCGATGATATTCCCCTTCATCTGAAACGCGATATTGGAATGGAATCCACTCGCGTCATGGGGGTTGGCAGATGAGATGATCGCCGTTTTTTCGGTCGCGACCACTTTCCTGTGGTTGGCTTTAATATTCATCAGCCTAAGGTAAGAACGAAAGGTGACCTTTGGTGCAGTCTTAGCCATTGGATTCACGATCCAGCCTTTTCCCTCTTCGCCAAACCATTGGAAAAAGGTCCGATACACGCCGGAATAGAGAGGGTTCGGGTCGCGAAGTCGGTCTAAATTGGTCACGACGACATCGATGCCATTTTGCTTCATGGTTTCTAGCGCCTCCAACTTGTAAGCATTATAGGAAGTATTCACTTCATCGGTAATGAATATCACCTGGAGTCCGGGTTTCTTTTTCTTTTGGGCAACCAGTTTATCCGTCAGTGTCTTGGTTAGCTTTGGGAAGTTTATCTTTTCATCATAAAAATCATTAAACAAAAACATATCGATTATGATATAAGAATCCGCCTCTTCGATGGCATTATTGATGGTTTGAAAAATTCGCTGCTCATGTTTAAGATTCCCTTGTTCATCGTGATAGGAAAGATCATAGATGAAGTCGACATCCTCGACATGATGAACCTTCCCTTCATAGGAAATGCCCTTGGGAAGGGGCTTGTAGCTGTTATAGACGATCACTGCCGTAATGACGAGCAAAATGCCAACCAGCAGGTAAAATCGTTTTCTTTTGTACCATTTTTTCATAGGGAATCCTCCAACATGGTTAAATTGCTTGCTAACTATCTGTTTTCCCAATTAAGGGGTATAAAGAAACATATATCATGGTCTATCAAAAAGGCGAAGGCCGATCTTTGATATAATATAGTTTAAAAGAAGAAAGGGGCTATGCATATGGCAAAGCACATATTAACAAATGATTGGTGGCCTCTATTGAAAGAGGAATTCAAAAAAGAATATTACCAGGAGCTAAGGGAATTCATAAAGCAAGAGTACAAAGAGCAGGTCATTCATCCGGATCAGGACGATATTTTCAATGCACTTCACTATACGGCCTATGAAAGCGTGAAGGTCGTCATTCTTGGGCAGGATCCTTACCATGGGCCCGATCAAGCGCATGGCCTTAGCTTTTCCGTTAAACCGGAGGTGCGCATTCCGCCTTCATTAAGAAACATCTTTAAGGAACTTCATGCCGATTTAGGCACTGACATTCCAGATGAGGGATGCCTTGTTGAGTGGGCAAAACAAGGTGTGCTTCTTTTGAATACCGTCTTGACTGTCCGTGAAGGAGAAGCGAACTCACACCGGGGAAAAGGGTGGGAAAACTTTACGAATCAAGTCATCCGCCTGCTGAGTGAGCGGCAGAAACCGATCGTTTTTATCTTATGGGGGAAACCGGCACAAACGAAGATCCCTTTAATTGATGAAAGCCGCCATAAAATCATTACATCCGTGCATCCGAGTCCGCTCTCGGCTTCCCGTGGGTTCTTTGGCAGCAAACCGTTTTCCAAAACCAATCAATTTCTTATGGAAATGGGGGAATCGCCCATTGATTGGGAAATCTCGGGTGCGATGAGTCGAAAAGGAACATGAAGCGGGTGAATTGCATGCTGTGCCGTCATTTTTACGTCACGTGGGATCCCAACTTTCCAAAAGGGTGCCGTGCCTTTCAATTCAAAACCGCAAACCTGCCTTCTCTTGATGTGTTTAGATCATCGGGGCAGGTGTGCCTCGAATTTACAGCCAAGAAAAATATGAAGTAGAGGGTTTTACAAGGGTGTTTTCTTGCTTGATTTTTGCTATGCTAGTGATGAAAGTTTTGACCTGTATATGGACGAGGTGGTAAATTTGGATATTTCTTCAAGAAAAATGCTGGACAAAATCGAAGAGCTTGCTTCGAAGGCAAAGCAGGCAAATTCAGAGGATAAGGTGCAGGGATATGTCATTGCCATTAAAGCCTTATGTGAAGTAATGGTTGATGAAAAAGTGGGAAGCGGCATTTCGAAGCCAATCACATTGTCTCAGCCCATCATGACGGCTACACCGAATGTAGAGCCGGTCAAAATGGATGAAGCCAATGGAGAGTCCTTATTCGATTTTTAAAAGCAGCGAAGGGAAGCGAAATCATAGTGAAACTGTTCATCATTTTAGGCGCAATCAATGGGTTCATTGCTGTCGCACTAGGTGCATTCGGAGCCCATGGGCTCGAAGGGAAGATACCCGATAAATATTTGGAAACATGGCAAACGGCCGTTCAATATCAAATGTTCCATGCGGTTGGTTTATTAGTAATCGGTTTATTGGCTGGAAAAATCTCAAGCCCGTTAGTCAATTGGTCTGGCTGGCTTATGTTAATCGGGATCATCCTCTTTTCCGGTAGCCTGTTCGTTCTAAGCGTCACGCAGATCAAGGTGTTAGGCGCCATCACACCGCTTGGCGGAGTGTCTTTCTTGGCAGCTTGGGTATTGATGGTCATTGCTGCCTATAAGTACTTGTAAGCGCAGGATCAAAAAAAACATCTCCATGAAGAAGGGCCTCAAAATCGATAAGATTCTGAGGCCCCTTTTTTATCATCTCATTCACCTTGGCGAATAGGTGGCAAGCCCTGCCCCTCCATATGGATAGTCGTATTCGATTTCTTCATCAAAGGTAATGTAGTCCAAGTACACCATCGGGATTAAATACCGTTTGCCGGTTTGCGGGTCGCTTATGATCAAATGGTCACGTCCTGCAGCTTCGATGATTCCTTTGAAGATCTTTGCATTCCATTCCTTATTATTTTCAAATGTTGTATAAACGGTCGCTAATTTCCCTTTGTTCAAACGCAGGATGTTTTCGATGTATGATGCTTCGACTGGAAGCATGCCAGGTACCTGTGGTGGAGATGTCGATTGATTCATCGGCATCGGGATCTGCTGCGGCGTGCCGGCTATGGTTGGCTGTTGAGGCTGGTATGCCGGCTGTTGATAGGCTTGCTGCGGGAAAGACTGTTGTTGCTGGTATGGTGTCTGCTGCCGCTGGCTGGACTCATTGTTTTCATTCGGGTAATAGGGGCTTCCACCATACGGGTAGTTACCATAAGGATTATTTTGTGACATTGCATTCCCTCCTAAAATTCAAGGCTTTTTGATTTTGGTGGCGAAAAGCCGAGTACTTGAAGCAACAGTGCGATTTATAGCGACCGCTCGATACAATCCCCGGCAGCTTAAAAACACACAATGAATTTTAAGCGATACATAACGTTGCCTTTCCTGGTTTACGCGGGTAAAGTGATATCCGCTAAACGTAATCTAAATAGAAGTAACGTTCCTTCACCTCGCTGGATTTAGGCGTTGCCTTGTTTTCTTTTCCTGTGACGTCGAATGAGCCGGTAAAAATTACATTCATCACTATTGAAAATGTATGGGATGTGTGTTGGATTTATTCCATAGCTGGGGAAAATAAAAAGGAGGAGGGTGAAAAAAGAGAAAAGCTTCCGGAAGCCGGAAGCTAAAGTATCTTATACGTAGAGGAAAGAGGCTATGTTTTCTTCAGGCAGAATATTGCCTACAAAGAAAGAGCCGAACGCAGCGTAACGGGCGCTCACTTCATCAAAACGCATTTCATAAATTAATTTCTTGAATTGAAGGACGTCATCCGCGAAAAGTGTTACGCCCCATTCATAGTCGTCAAATCCGACCGAGCCGGAAATGATTTGTTTTACCTTGCCAGCATAACTGCGGCCGATCAAGCCGTGTGAACGCATTAAGCCTTTGCGTTCTTCCATGGAAAGCATATACCAGTTGTCATCGCCTTCACGGCGCTTGTCCATTGGATAGAAGCAAACATGTTTCGCCTTTGGCAGGATGGGATACAGTCTGGAACGTACATGAGGGTTCTGATAAGGGTCCTCACCATCTCCTCCTGCAAGGTAATTGCTTAGCTCCACCACTGAAACGTATGAATAAGCCGGAATGGAATATTCGGCAAGCTTCGTTTTATTGAATTCATTTTCGATTGCATTCAATTCTTCCATTGTCGGGCGGGCAAACATAAGCATGAAGTCCGCTTTCTGGCCAACGATGGAATATAGGGCATGGCTGCCTTCGTTGTCGCTTTGGGTCATATTCCATTTATCGAGTAAACCTTGGAACTCCGAGATGGCTAGTTGGCGTTCGTCACTTGATAACGTTTTCCAAGATGCCCAATCGATCAGGCGGAAATCATGTAAACAATACCAGCCGTCCAGTGTTTGTGCTGCTTCACTCATTACGATCACTCCTAAGTCTTATTATAGCTTTAATATAACATAGTTTCAGTATAAGGAAATTTAGGTCAACCCGCAAACGCCATCACTGTTTTCGGTGCTGAGATGTGGCTGGAATTTACCGGGCCGCTGGAGTATTCTAAAAAAGGCAGGGTAGGAAAGAATGGTTAAATGATTAAACATAGTACAATCAGGGGAAACGTATCTAAAAAGGAGGAAGCGCCAGTGAGCAATTTATTTGAAATGTT
>NZ_PHNG01000639.1:0-11191 GCF_002803435.1 Bacillus sp. mrc49
TCGAGGAAAAGTCGATGCTCTTTATGCTATGCTAGATACTTTTGCGCATGAAATTATTCATTATCAGCAATGGATAAATGATGAAAAAACGGATGAAGATGAGGCTGAAGAATAAGGCTTTAAGCTTGTGGATAGGTATTCTGAAAGTATAGAAACCATACTTGATTTTTAAATTATTAGAGGAAAATTGTTTAAAAGGTACTAGTTGGTTATGCTGAGTGCATTTAGTATTTTTATTTATTTCGATTGCCTAGATTGTCTTGGTTAGCTACCTTAATTTAATGTTCGACCTTAAGAAGAGCAACAAAAAATGAATAGGTGATTCAATTGTTTCAAATAGTGTATTGTACAATATGTATAATAATATCTACTATTTTTATCATTCGAAATAAATTATATTTATGGTTTATTTCTTATATACCATTGGCATGTTTAGTAATTTTTTCTCGTATAGATATTCAAGACTTCATCCCCAATTGGGCCGTAGGTCTTTCTTTTTATATCATATTTATCCTGACCATAACTTTTTGTGGATATTATAGTGCCAAAAAAGATAACGAAGAAAATGCGGATGATTCCTCTGATTGAAAGAGGATAGGTATACATGGACGTTCGTAATAGCTCACTTATGCGAACGTTTTTCTTTTTTGGGGCACCTTTTTCGAAAAGATAATGAGGGTTGATAGGGAGAAAGGTTTCTGCGCAAGGCAAATCCCTGTTTAATCAATCGTTTGATTAAACTTTTTTTTCGTGGTTATCCATGGGCTCCTAAGCTTTTAACTGGCTGAAGGTCGTTATGTTACTGACGGCAGCCAGTGGAGTGGGGTTTTCCTGATAGGGGTTTGTCGAGCGCTTCAAAGCAGAATCAATACAAGGACGGAGGCTGCGAGTGTGATCCAAATCGGGCTGAAGATTTCTGGATGAATGATCAAAAAGATGATTCCTGCTATAACGGCAGCCTGCTGGATGGTGATATGTCTGATGAAGTGCATCCCAGCCTTGAAGCAGGCTTTGAGTAGCGGCATCTGATTCATGTTCATTCCTCCTTTTTCTTTTAATAATATGACCAGGCATAGAAGAAAATACATGGGGATTCGTTTTCTGCCTATGATTAAGGGTATAGTAAAGATAAAACAAGAAGGAGGAATTTAGGTGGTCATTGTCTACATCAGTCTTGCCCTCTTTATCGGAGCTCTTATTTATTTAGCTTTTTTTGCTTTCAAAACATTCAAGGATTCCAAGCCGACAATCGAGAATGTGAATGAAACGGTAACGCGCATCCAGGCAAAAACGGATCAGATCAAATCCGAAACCGATCAGCTCTCCCTAACACAGAAGGAGATCACAGAAGATGTTCAATATAAAAAAGAGGCTGTCCAATATACGGTGGAAGCAGCCAAACAATCACCAGAACCATTCAAGAATATTTGGTATACGATAAAAGGCGATAAGCTGAGCATCAGAAAAAGAAGTGATGGGTAATCCGTTAGCACTTTCAAGAGTGGAAGGACAGCCTGGGAAAAGCAACTTAAAGGAGATACTGTCTGTATTTTGCAGACGGTGTCTTTTTTGTGTGCAAACTTAAGGAGATATGCACATAAATGCGGGCAATCGAGGGTCTTTCTTAGTTCTTATGCAGAAGAAAGACACAGACTTAGTACAAATACGCCTGAATTTTTGTATTTGAAAGTCTAACTTCGTTTTTATGTAGTGTGGAATAGGCGATAAAAATACTAACCCTTAAAACAATAGGCATTGGGGTTTTATCTTCGTATTAATGCAGAGTGGAATGGAACGGAAGGTGCGAGACTCCTGCGGGGAATGCGGTCTAGGGGAGACCCCGCAGGCGCATGCGCCGAGGAGGCTCCCCAACCGCCCGCGGAAAGGGAGTGCCTGCAGTGCAATGAAACGGTCAAATTTTAACGCCGTACGAATGCATCGCACTTGATGATATCGATTTTTTCGAATAATTCACCTCCTCCATGCAAATAGTAACGTTAAACCATTAGAGAGGGGTGTAAGGATGAATTATAAAGCGATAATATCAAGTGCGATGGTGGCATTGGTGATAACAGGCTGTAATTCCAATACTAAAGAAGGAGCAAGTGAGAATCTTGGTCTGAATCGCACGAACCAAAATAATTATGAAAATCCAATGAATGTTAGTGACACGAGGCAAAATGTTAATAACATGCAAAATAATGCTAATGACGTAAGCGATATGAGGGTTTCCGATGATATCTCCAACCGTGTCGAGGCTCTAAAGGAAGTTAAGAGCGCCAGGGTCATTGTGACGGATCATCATGCATATGTAGGAGCTGTGCTCAATGACAATAGTGGAGCTAAAGATGTCTCGAATGACTTGAAGAATAAAGTGGCAGATGCAGTAAGAGGAGCCGATTCATCGGTGGATAAGGTATATGTATCGACGAATCCTGACTTTGTTCAAAGGATGGATGGGTATGCGAATGACATACAAAATGGAAAACCTGTTGCAGGATTCGCTGATGAATTCCGTGAGCTTGTAACCCGCATTTTCCCAAGTTCAAGGTAAGTAAATCGAGTGCAAGGGCCTATCCGTGATTTCATGCTTTAAAAAGGCATGAAATTCGGGAGGCCTTTTCCTTTTATAGGCAGCTTTGAGTAACTTTAAAGAGAGTGGTTACAATAACAAAAAACTGGAGGATCTGTCATTAGGGGGTGGGAGTGTGAGATTTTTTAAGGTCAAAAAAGAAAATGAGGAAACACCCAAGGATTTTCAGCGATTGCGTAAACTGTTTGAAGCATCCAATGATTTTTTAACCTTCCAATTCCCCGATGAGGATGGCTATACGATTTCTTATTTTCATTCTCTAGTCAATGATCAAAAGTTACATGAGCATATACTGGCTGTGATCAAAGATCAGCCAAGAAGGAGTCTTCAGCAATTAAAAAGCGACATTCCAATGGAAAATATGAAAGTGACCTCGGATATCATCATCATTCAACGAATGGTCATGGCAGGATCAGTCATGATTCAATCAAGAAAGGCAGATGATTCGTGTTTGCTCATTCCTTGCGTTCAAAGTGTGAAGAGGCAAACCTCGATACCCGAGTCTGAGTATACGGTGGCTGGACCGAAAGAAGCCTTTGTTGAATCGCTCGATACGAATTTGAATCTGATTCGTAATCGGTTACCCTCTCCCGAACTGCGCTCCAGGGAATTCCGGGTGGGGAGCATCTCGCAAACAAAGTTAGTTGTGCTCTATATGGACGGCATCGTTAATCAACAGATTGTAGAAACGGTGATGCAAAGAATCGCCGATATAGATTATGACACGATCGTCGACATTTCGTTTGTGAGCCAGATGATCACGGATAATCGGAATTCCATTTTCCCGCAGCTGATAGATACGGAGCGGCCGGATCACCTCGCAACCGTATTATCGGAAGGGAAAATAGGGATCATGCTTGATGGATCGCCTCATGCATTGGTCGGTCCCAATACGATCATTTCGTTTTTTTCGTCATTTGAAGATTACTTGCAAATTTGGAACCTGGGCACTTCCTTTCGTTTGATCCGCCTATTTGCGGTTCTCTTTTCCATTTTCTCATCGTCACTGTATGTTGCCGTCATCACCTATCATTATCAGGTGATACCAACAGATCTTTTGCCGATTTTAATATCGTCAAGGGGAGTGATTCCTTTTCCGCCGATCTTGGAAGCGATCGTACTTGAAGGAACGATCGAGCTTCTCAGGGAAGCGGCGGTCAGGCTTCCGGCAAAGGTCGGTTCGACGATCGGCATTGTCGGTGGTATCGTCATTGGCACAGCTGCTGTGGAAGCAGGATTCGTCAGTAACGTCTTGTTGATGCTCGTTGCTTTGGCGGCCCTTGCATCTTTTACGGTACCGATATATCAAATCAGCAATACGATTCGCCTCATCCGCTTCCCTTTCCTGCTTGCAGCCCAGTTATATGGACTGTTCGGGCTGGTTTTATGCAGTGCCTTCATATTAAGCCATTTGCTGAAATTGACTTCGCTTGGCAGCCCCTATTTAGAGCCGCTTTACCCGATGCGATTTCATGACTTTAAAGATAGCTTAATTCGCCTGCCATTTTCAAAGCAGAAAAAACGCCCTCAATTTCTGCGAACGGAAGATCGAGTCAGGATAAGGAAGAAGGTTGAATCCAAAAGTTCACAGAGGGATATTGATGAATAAGGTCCGGAAAGCGGTGAGAGGGTATGGAAATCAAACCAAATGAAACGAAGCTGATATCAACATTTTTTGTTTTCTTCCTTATGCCAGGCATGCAGATTGGCGTAGGGGTTTTAGGATTCGAACGGTTCATCGCGAAAGAGGCTGGCCAGGACGCATGGATATCAATCATCATTTCAGGATTGACCATCAATATGCTGGTTTGGATGTGCTATAAGATGCTGGGCAGAGGTACACAAACGCTAGATTTGGTTGCCATCCATCACGATTTGTTTGGGAAGTGGGCAGGAAATGCCTTCAATATTTTATTCATCCTCTACTTTACCGCCATTACCATCATCATTGTCAGGACGTATTTGGAGGTGATTCAGGTTTGGATGTTCCCAGGGGTGAATATCCTCATGCTTTTAAGCATCATCCTGATACTCGTGTATAGCTTTGTTGTGGGAGGGTTCAGGGTCATTACAGGTTTATGTTTGATCGGACTCGTAATCACTTCCCCCTTAATCCTTTTGAATTATTTTCCGTTAAAACACGCCCATTTTGAAAATTTGGGTCCCGTTTTTGATCATTCCTTTTTGGAAATCATGAAGGCCTGCAAGAATATGACGTTGAATTATCTTGGGTTTGAATTACTCCTGATTTATTATCCATTCATCAAAAAGCGTGAGCATTCGCAAAAGTGGGCGCATTTAGGGGTGCTGTTCACCATGGCGATATACCTAAACTCCTTTATCGTTTCCATTGCCTACTACCATCGGGATCAGCTGAAGGATGTCATTTGGGCAACCTTGACCTTATGGAAAATCGCCGACCTTCCGTTCATTGAAAGGTTCGAATACATCGGCGTTTCCCTATGGCTGTTCATGGTGCTGCCGAATATTTGCCTAGGAATCTGGGCAGCAAGCAGGACGGCAAAAAGGGCATTCGGGGTTAGGCAGAGGAAGTTGTTGGTTATGTTTTTGCTCGTCATTTTAGTTGCCTGCCTTTTCTTGGATAACCGTCATAAGATCGACTTGTTCAACACGATCGGTTCACGTATAGGATTTTATATCATTTATGTGTATCTTCCGCTTTTATTCTTATCGCAGACGATCGTTTATAAAGTAAGGGGCCATAAACCATGAACTTCAAAATGCTCTTGATTGCATCATGCTGCATCATACTATCGGCGTGCGGAGTGGAAAAGCAAATATTGGAGGATATTTTAATTGCTGAAATCGTCGGCTATGACGATGCTGGTGAGGATAAAATCAAAGGTACAGTCGTTGTCAGTGTGCCCCAGCCAGGAGAGGAAGCGAATCTAGGGAAAGAGGTATATGAAGCGATTTCCCATGATATAAACGCCACTCGGCAGCAAGAAAATGCCAAAACGCCGTTTCCCATCGTCGGCGGGAGACTGACAGTCATCCTGTACGGTGATGAATTGGCTAGAAGAGGGCTGAATGATTATGTGGATACATATCGGCGTGACCCGATGGTGGGAAGGGATCTGTTTTTGGCGATCGTTGATGGCAAAGCGGAGGATGTCGTAAGGATGGAGCCGAAAATGGTCAGGACTCCAGGCGTTCAAGTAAAAGAGTTGATCGAACAGAATATGAGGACTAATTTGACTGATGTAGATTTGCATAAGTATTTATATGCAAGTCATGGTAACGGCATCGATCCGGTCATGCCCTTATTGGAAAAGGCGGAAGACCAAATAATCGTGAAAGGGATCGCCCTGTTTAAAAGGGATAAATATATTGGCAAATACATTCCTTATGAGGACGGTTTTTTATTCAAGATCCTTAGTGAGAATTTTAAATTGGGGAGCTATGAAATTAAATGGAAGGAAAATGATTATACAACTATCGATAATGTGGAATCGCGTGTCCGTTATCGCATCACGAATGCCAATCGGAACCCGAAGGCCAGGATTGAAGTGGAATTGAAAGCAAATCTGCTGGAGGTTCAAGGCTTCGACTTGAACAAACCTGTCGAAGTGAACAAAATAGAGGCCAAAGCGGAACGTATCCTCGGTAAGAAACTAAATGAGATGGTGACCATGTTCCAAACGTATAATATAGATCCGCTGGCACTCGGTGATCATGCTAAAAGTAAAACGAGAAATTTCAATCGTAAACATTGGGAAGAGGTGTACCCTCATATTCCGATCGAAGTGGATTTGAATATCGAAATGATTCAAACGGGAATATCGGAATGAACGAAGAATATCCGGAAGTTCCCCCTTTTAATAAGGTATTGCTGGATGGGTTGTGTCGATGCGTTTAAGGAAGGGGGGAAGCGTTGGATAAAACATGGTGGAAAGAAGCAGTGGTGCAAGCGTATCGGATGGGCGATTTAAATGGCTGGAGGGAACCGGAATCGACCAATGAAATGAGAAAAGGACCCGGCTTCCCCATAAATGGCGGAGACCGGGTCCTTTATATGGATCATTTCGTTTTAAGATCGCATTCCTCAAGTGGAATGACTTTCGTTTTATGCTTCCATTTATAACCCAACCATAGGGCGAAGAATAAAAACAAGCCGATGTAGGATACGAACATCGAATTCCAGTCGATCCCGTCGCTTGTAAAAGCTTGGTAGCCTTGTCCAATGATAATGATGATGCATAGAACAAGTGCAAAGATGGGACCGAATGGGAATCCCTTGGCCCTATATGGCAATGCATTCAAGTCAAGCCCTTGGGCTGAATATGCTTTGCGGAACCGATAGTGGGCAATTGCAATCCCTACCCATGTAACGAAGCCGGCCATGCCGGAAGCATTCAATAACCAGATATACACGACGCCATCCCCGAAAAATGAAGCAAGGAATGCAAGGCAGCCAACTAAAGCAGTGACGATAAGTGCATTGACCGGAACTCCCCGTTTATCCAGCTTGCCAAGGAATTTCGGCGCTTTCCCGTCACGTGCCAAGTCCCAGAGCATACGGGTTGAGGCATACATGCCTGAGTTACCGGCAGAAAGTACGGATGATAAGATGATCGCGTTCATGATGGAGGCTGCAAAGGCAAGACCGGCACGCTCGAAGACTAGCGTGAAAGGACTGACGGCAACATCTTCACTAAGCAGACGTGAATCCGTAAACGGTATGATCATGCCAATTACGAAAATGGCAAGGATGTAGAACAAGATAATGCGCCAGAAAACGGATCTGATCGCTTTGGGAATGTTTTTTTCCGGATCTTCACTTTCTCCCGCCGTCACTCCAAGCAATTCCGTTCCCTGGAATGAAAAACCGGCAGCCATGAAAACGCCTAAAATCGTGAAAAAGCCTCCATTAAAGGGCCCCTCGCCCATCGTGAAGTTGGAGAAACCGATGGGGTCCTTGCCGCCCATGATTCCAAGAATGATCAAAACACCTGTGATCAGGAAAATGATCACTGTTACGACTTTGATCATGGCAAACCAGAATTCGGCTTCGCCAAAACCTTTAACGGACATGTAGTTGATAAGGAACATCATGATCAGGGCAATGGCACTCCAGATAAACGATGGCGTATCAGGAAACCAGAACTTCATGATCAGGACAACGGCTGCCAATTCGGCAGCAATGGTGATTGCCCAGTTATACCAATAGTTCCAACCGATTGCAAAACCGAAGGAAGGATCGACGAATTTGGATGCATAGACACGGAACGACCCGGCCACTGGCATGTATGCTGCCATTTCTGCAAGACTTGTCATTAAGTAATAAACCATGATGCCGATGACTGCATATGCCACAAGGGCACCGCCGGGACCGGCCGAATGGATGGCGCCGCCGCTTGCTAAGAATAAACCTGTTCCAATCGTGCCGCCTAATGAAATCATCATTAAGTGCCGCGCTTTCAGGCTCCTTTTCAATTCAGTGGGGCTTGATGTTGGCTGAGAATTTGACAATTGATGTTACACTCCTTTTTTATTGGAAGGATACGGAAAAAAACAAAAAACAGCAGTCGAAAAAGATCGACGGCTGTTTATAATAAACCCGTTTATCCTTCCGAAGATAGCTCCCCACGCTTTTAAAAAAACGTGACAGTGATGTTCCTGTTCGGCAACACCGCCAGCGAGAATATACATGGAATATACCCTAACTTCGGCAACTTACCCTTTTTAACGGAGTCTTCGATTTTCCTGAATCTCGTCCGTTATACTCTTGTAAGCTGCAGCCTCTAACTCATCGGTAAATGAGGAAGTATTCAATTATGATGAATCGTTGCGTCTCTTTAATAGAAAACGCCGTACGATTTTTACTCATGCAATCGTTGATAGATTGCTAGTGCTTGAGTAAACTTTACTATATTAAAATTATAAAATAATCTTAAAGATATAGCAATGGTTAATTTTAGTGGTTATTTTTTCCTAGGTGGGCAGAATCATCTCCCTACTGCCGACATTACACGGTCTTTCTTTTAATAAGGGCGTAGTCCAGTTTCACATGTTTAATGATACCGGGATTCTCGAATAATTCCACCGCCATTTTTCCGATCCATTCCAGGGGCAAGGAAATGGTCGAGATATCGAGCATCTCACTGAGGCTGTCATTATTGAAGCCGAGGATGGCTACATCTTCAGGCACCCTTATGCCGGATTTTTTGGCGGTAAGGATGAATCCGGCCGCCGTGTCATCATTCGTGATGATGATGGCCTCCGGCTTGTTTGGCAGCGAACTCCATTGCTGAAACAGCTGGACCCCGTCCTTGATATGGTAACTCCCCTCGAATAGCCACTCTTGATTGTTCATAAGCTGGTGCTTTGTCATGATGTCGTTGAAGGCCTTTGTCCGAAGATAACTGTTCCTGCTTTTCTTACGGCCGAGACTGTAGCCGATCTTCGTATATCCTTTAGCGATCACGTATTCAAGTGCACAGGAAAAAGCTGCATAATGGTCGATGCTGATGGATGACAATTCAGCCTGAGCCGTATCTTCGCATAAGATAATCGGTCCGTATTTTTGATAACTTAGGAGGACTTTCATTTCCGAAATCCGGGAGCAGACGATAATACCATCAAGTTGCTTCATTTGCAGCATATTCAAGGCTTGAATTTCCTTCTCTCTTTCATAATGGGTTTGAAAGATGACGATATGGTATCCGATTGCATTCGCTTGCTTCGTGATTCCATTCACGATAGCCCCGTAATACGGATGATTGGTGAAGGGGAGGATGATGCCCAAAAGGTTCGTTTTCCCCTTTGAAAGATGAATGGCATTGATATTTCGCGTATAATTCAATCGTTCAATCGCTTGTAAGACACTTTCTCTTTTATCTGGGCTAACATACGGATGATTATTCAATACACGAGATACCGTTGAGACGGATACACCGGCAAATTGGGCAATTTCTTTTATATTTGTCATGGGATCACCGTTTTTCTTTTATGATATTGTACCTTATGAAACCCATTTCAGGGCAAGATTGCAGTTGTTTCCGCTGGATATATTTTGGCATGGGGGGTTGTTATGATATGGGTTTCATCCTTTAAGATTGATTTAGGTCTTGAGGGAGGAGGAAATCGAAATGATTCAAACATTAATCACCCTGATTGCGCTTTGCGGGATCGAATTGGGCTTGGCATACTTGGCAATATCTTCGAAACCGGAAAAATGATGATCTTCAAATGCACAGCGCACCTCGGATAATCGGTTTTGAAAAAGGTCCTCTGCTTTATATTCACCTTTCACGCCCCGTTATATAACCCTGTCTCCATCGTTTCGTAAAAACACCATCTTTACTGCTGGGAATGAAGCATTCCGAGCAGTATTTGTGTTGGGGAAAATCATTGGAAAGTAAAAAAGTTGCACTCTTTTCGAATATTTGTGTATAGTATAAAATAAGTTGTGTGAAGGAAACTTTTTAGTATATAGGACAATATAAAAAAATTTACATTAAAATTTGCATTAGGTAAAAACTTTTAGAATGATAAAAAAGGGAGGGTATTTGGATGGGGTTTCTAAAAACGATCGGAGGGGTGCTTGCTGCAGTGCTGATCTTAACAGGATGCGGCAATGACACGGCCAAACAGGATAAAGGCAATGGCAAGCTGAAGGTCGTCGCCACAACAGGAATGATTGGGGACTTGGCTGAGAATATCGGCGGCAAACATGTTGAGGTCACTAGTTTAATGGGACCAGGTGTCGATCCCCATCTATATAAGGCGACTCAAGGTGATGTGAAGACTCTGGATTCGGCCGATATGATTTTTTATAACGGAGTCCATCTGGAGGGGAAGATGACCGATATTTTTGAAATGATGGGCAAGAATAAACCGACGATCGCCGTAACGGAGGATTTTAAGGAAAACCAGCTTCGTAAAGTAAGTGCAACGGAACATGATCCCCATGTTTGGTTTGATGTAAAGCTATGGATCGTTGCTGCAGGGGCGGTGAAGAAGGAATTGATTGCCAATGACCCAGATCATGAAGCGGACTATCTCTCGCATTATGAAAAATATGTTTCGCAGTTGGAGGAGCTGGATCGGTACGTTCAGGACGAAATAAATAAAATTCCGGAAGACCAACGGGTGCTTGTTACAGCGCATGATGCCTTCGGTTACTACGGGCAGTCATATGGTTTGGACGTAAGGGGGCTTCAGGGAATCAACACATTGTCGGAATATGGATCAAAAGATGTGACGGATATGCGGAATTACCTGGTGAAGAACGAAATAAAAGCGATTTTCATAGAGTCCAGCGTTCCGAGGAAGGCGATAGAGGCTGTCATTCAAGGAGCTGCCAAGCAGGGCCATAGCGTGAAAATCGGCGGTGAATTATTCTCGGATGCGATGGGTGAAAAGGGTACGGAGGAAGGAACCTATATAGGAATGGTCCGTCATAATACAGACACGATCGTCCATGCTTTGAAATAAGGGGGAGAAAAAATGGAGCAAGCGGCTTTGAAGGTTGAGAATTTAACGATCGCTTATCATAAAAAACCGGTTGTGGAGGATGTCTCATTCGAGGTGCCGGAAGGGAATTTAATCGGTATCATCGGCCCTAACGGAGCA
>NZ_PHNG01000640.1:0-73991 GCF_002803435.1 Bacillus sp. mrc49
CTTCCCACGGACGGCTTCCATGGGCGGATTTACCAGATACCTCAATATCAAGGCGCAGGGCACCCTTTGCCTGCAGGCCAATTCCCAATTGGGTAGGTTCGGCACAAATTACAAAGTCCCCTCTATAACCATGTTTCGCTAAATAGCCAGAACAGTTCAACCCGCCAATTTCTTCATCCGATACTATCTGCAGCTGGATTTTCAATCCTAAATTCCTATCTTTCAGTTCGGAGAATGCACACATCATTCCGACAACCCCTGCTTTCATATCGGCTGCACCGCGTCCATATAAATGCCCTTCATGAATGCGAGGGAAAAATTGATCCGGGGTCCCGCTGACAACATCTACATGGCCATTCCAGATGACGGTTTTATCTCCGCTGCCAATCTCGCTAACGAGCATCCTATACCCATTATTAACGATTACATTCACGGTCAATCCTTGCTTTTTAAGCCAGTCCGCACAGTATTCAACTGCTTCGTTGGCTCCTTTTTTCGATGAACTGTCAATGGATACTAAATCTTTAAGTAACTCGATGAGCAAAAAGAAAACCTCCCAAAAATTTGCATACTATCATTATATATACCCTCCCTTTCCAAGTGTTAACTAGAAATTTTTTTCCTGTTACGTAACGTTTAATACTTCCACTTTCTGGGGTATGTAAAGGAGGAGCGATAGATTACATTCTTTAAGGAGGATGATAGAAATGGATAAACGTATAATTGGTGTATATGAAACTGGAGAAGAAGCCATTAAGGCTGTTGAGGCCTTGCAGGCCGATGGATATAACCGTGATGATATATCGGTGGTGGCAAAAGATAAAGAGGAGTTAAGGACAGTGAACGAAAAAACCGGGACGAAGGCTGAAGAGGGTCTCGCAGCTGGTGCAGCGACCGGGGGGATTTTGGGAGGAGCAGCTGGTTTATTAGCAGGAGTGGGTGCATTGGCAATACCGGGAATCGGACCCGTACTGGCAGCAGGGCCGCTTGCTGCAACATTGGCTGGTGCGGCTGTAGGCGCTGGTACAGGCGGTTTGGCAGGTACATTGATCGGGATGGGCTTACCGGAAGATGAGGCGAATCGATATGAAGCGGATGTGAAAAGCGGCAAGCTGCTTGTGCTGGTCGACGCAGATTCGCGTAAATTGAATTCTTCTTATTCAGGTATTACCGAAACGGATGAAACGTTAACGCATGGCAGAAGATCGCTATAATGACAGGTGAAAAAGGACGGAATCCCTTTAGGGTCCGTCCTTTTTTTGATTAAAATATGAACTTCCGTATTTCTTTATGCATTTCCTGTGATAAGGTATCCAGATCACTGGCAAGGGCATTTAATTGTTCCATGGAGGCGTTCGTTTGTTCGATAGATGCCGATACTTCTTCAGTTCCCGCAGCCGTTTCCTGACTGATCGAATTCAATTGTTCTGCATTTCCGGACATCCGTGTAACCTCTGATACCATATCGTTCATCATCGTTTTCATTTCGTCAAAATTGCTGAAAGTGTTCTCGATGATTGTTGCAATGTGACTGAAGGCATTCTCCGTATCCGTTACCGAAGTATCCTGATGATGGATTTTTTGATTGACTTGGTCAATCAGTTGTACTGTGTTGCTCGTATCGGCCTGCATCGCTTGGATGATTTCCGAGATTTCCTTCAGCGAATGCTCCGTTTGCTCGGCCAACTTCTTCACTTCATCGGCTACCACGGCAAACCCTTTCCCGTGCTCACCAGCCCTTGCCGCTTCGATGGCAGCATTCAAGGCGAGTAGGTTCGTTTGTCCGGCAATCCCGCTTATCGTCTTTACGATCGCGCTAATATCATGGGAACGGGCATCCAAGGACTTAACGGCCGTACCCATTTTATTGGAGATCAGCGATGTTTCGTTGAATTGTTGTTTTAGGTCGCGCACTTGAGTGATGCCGTTTTCGGAAGCCTTGAACATATTGTCGGATTCCAACGCCATTTTACTTGTTTCTGCGTCAAGATCATTGATTTTGTCTGCCAAAAGCTTTACAGCCTTTTCATTATTTTGCCCGACTTCAATTTGATCTATGGCACCTGATGCTATTTGTTCCATCGTCAAGGCGACTTCGTTTGCCGCTGCCGAATTTTCCTCTGCACTTGCGACTAGCGTCATCGAGGACTCGGAAACTTTATCGGAAAGGGTGTTGACCTTCCCTAACATCTGGCTCATATTTCGGGCCATCATGTTCGTGTCTTCTGCAAGCTGTCCTATTTCATCGGTCCTAGAGATGGAATTTATGGTCGTGAAATCGCCGCCAGCCATCTTCCGTATCGAGCCTTGCAGGTTTTTAATCGGGTTCGTCAAGGATCTGGTGATGAAGATGGCAGATAGGGCCGTCACGGTAAAGACGATCAACAACGTGATGATATTATCTTTGATCATCGGGCTTGCACGGACTATCACTTCATTTTCATCCATCAATCCAGCTATTCGCCATCCGGTAGTCGGGTTGGTGGCATAGCCGATGATCCGTTTTTTTCCTTCATATTCCTCGAGCATCGATCCGGATTCATTTTTCATTTTCTTGAAAATGTTCTCCTTGGATATGTCCTGTTGAATTTTTTCTTTATCCGGATGGGTAACGAAGGCTCCTTTTTCATCCAGCAAAACCGAATAACCGGTTTCACCGAACTTCGTTTGGTTAACCATCTTGACTAATGTGTCGATCGAAATGTCTACACCGAGCACGCCGATTAATCGGTTGCCATCATATATGGCCTTTGCTGCAGTGATGACAAGTTTATTTGTAGCTTGATCTGTATAAGGTTCCGTCCAAATGGTTTCATTTTTTTCCTTTAACGCGGCTTGATACCACTCTCTCTGTCTAGGGTCAAAATCAGACGGCAATTCAGCTTTAGGGAATATTATTGTTTTTCCCCCTTTTTCCGTGCCGAGATACAAGCCATTTATTTCGGAATTGCTTGACTGTGTATGGGAAAACTCATCGATTATCGATTCAGGGTCCTTTTCATAAGTGCTCATGCGGGGGTACTTACTGAGCCTATCCAATTGATCCTCGGTTTTCTTGAAGAAGATTTCAAAGGATTCATTCATTGACTTGACTTGCTCTTCCGTCGTTCCAGTAAGCTCATCTGTCGTTAACTCGATGCTATTTTTATAGCTCATGTAAGCAATGGCCAAGCCGCTTATCATGATCAAAGCTAAAAAGGGAATCAATATCTGTTTTTTTAGCGAATTAAAATACCAATCTGTCATTTTCTGCATGGACAATGCTCCTTATATAGTTCGGATTTTGGCTTCTAATAGATATTTCGGTGCGCATTTACTTTTTTGAAGCCTCCATTTAGAAAATTGCCATAATTAATCGTCAGATTTGAGCGCCCATTACATGACGTGGATATTCGCAAGGAGCTGCAGATGGGAAAGAAGAGGAGACTGTATGGGTCACCTCTTCCATGGACGGTGCTTATTCGGTTTGGATAGCTTGGGTTCTGCCTATGTACCACGCGTAAAAATCGTCTGCATATTCCGCGGGCACATCATGGATTGTTGTGTGATGTACAGGTTTGGAGCGGTTGATCGTTTCAATGGAGGCAAGCCCGAAAACCTTCTGCAGTTTGGAACGCCTGACTTCAATTTGAATGACCTTGCTTCTTTTGGTTATGAACAGAGAGGTTTCTAAACTTCCTGATTTAAACTGAACAAACTCGCCATTCAACAAGTAGCGGCTACTTTTGAAATCAAGTATCCTCAATGTGAAAATGAGGACAAGTAAAATCAGCGAAAGATACCACAAAGCTATATCGAAAAAACAGATGGCGGCTGTCGTGAGAAGCCAGAAAACGCTTGGGCGAAGCATTCGGATTTTGAAGGCTTGTTTCGAGAGCGGCTCCATTGCACGTTCAACCTTGTAAGCGGGTAGTATCTCTTCTATCATCGCGTAGGCCCGTTCGGTCGATAAAAAAGGATAGAGAACATTCGTATCAAGCTCTTCATCCCCAGTGCTTCCTGCGCTTATCAGTTTCACTTCGGCTAAACCTAGCATCCTTTTCATGATGGATTGGGTGATCTCGACAGCTTGGACCTTTTCTTTCTGGATTGAAAAAGTAGTTTCGTCCAATACACCTTTCGTGATATGGATGCGCTCCTGATCGGATGAAATTTCATATTTTCCATATTTAACAAAGGTGGATACGATTCCGAAGGTGACCGCTATGCAGATAAGGGCAGTGATGGCGATGGTTATGATCCACCACGACTCCATTGCCTTCTCAGCGTATCCTTCGGCATTTCTTAAATCGATGAAATCATCGAGTGTATTATATAATGTGGCCAAAACGGGAATCAGGGCCAGGAAGCTGAGCGATGTAAAGGAGGCTTTCAGAACGTCTCGTTTGGTCGGTGTGAAATGAATCGTTTTTTCCATGGATGGTTCTAGGTCTGCTGCAATCATTTCCTCGGCAACCTGCGCATCCATGATTGAATCATGCTTTGACGAATGTGTCCGCTCTAGCCGCTCGGCCTCTTTTTGGGAAATCACCTCGAAAGGTACGCTGCCCTCGTCCCCGCTGGTCCCCGTTTCGAATGTCAAGGAGGTTAGTTTGAAAATCCTGTGGAAAACGGTCGTCCGTCGATGGACATTCTGCACCTTATGAAGCGGTATCGATTGATATGATTTCGAGATGAGGCCTGAGGTAATATGGATGGTGCCTTCCTTGATTTGATATTTATAGGTATACCATTTCAGGATGATAGCCAAGACTCTCCAGGCCAAATAAATCAGAAAGGCGATTTGGAGTATCTTCATATACATTTTTTCTGATCCGAAGTTGAATAGATAAAGTATGATGATGAAAAAAATATTCCCTTTCAGCAATTTTCCTAAATCCAAAGGGATTTTGATGGGGTGAAGTCGCTTGGTCTGTTCTTCCATCGTCAATCCACTTCCTTAATTTTTGCGAAATAGGCGATTTTGTCTCGTAATTCATAGGCTTCTTCCTCTGGGATGGCAGGTATCTCGTGAGAGTCGCCCATTGTGCCGATGCTTAGTGAGTATAGGTTATATTTTCGCAGCAAAGGACCCTGGTCCAGCCTGACGGATTGCACTTTCGTCATCGGTATGAGTTCATGCGTTTCAAACAAGGCTCCTCGTTTTGTTTGGATGAATTCTTCATTCACATCGTACCGCCAATATTTTTGCAGTAAGCCGGGTTCAATGAAGATGGACCAGACAGAATTGAATAAGCATAGTACGGTAAGTCCGATTACCCCCCATCCAATCCATTCTTTCCAGGCAAAATAGTCGTCTGCAAATAATAGAAGGATAAGGATGGCAAGGATAATGAGATGGATAATGGCTTCAGACATCCGCCAAACCTTCACCGCTTGTTTGGAAATCTGTTTAGTAGGTGGTTTAACCTTTGAATACATACATTCACTCCTTTTGTGTCTTCTTACTTATACGATCTATCTTTCGAAAAAGTTCCCGGTTTGTCTCCTATTAGATGGCGGTAAAGTGGACAAGATAGTAGGAGGCAGTTTTTAGAGTAGGAGTGATGGGTTTGACATATAAAAGGAAGGTAAGCTTCATCTTCTTCCTGTTTTTGATAGGCATTTTTCATGGTGAATCCATGCAGGCTGCGAAAGAAGAGGGAACGGTGGGACAGGAAATTCAACGTATCTTGGAGGATTCCCCGGCATTATCAGGGGCGTTAACGGGAATTTCGATCCGGTCAGCGGAAACGGGGGAACTGATTTATGAACGAGGTTCGCAAACGCGCTTGCGCCCAGCTTCCAACCTTAAGCTATTGACGGCAGCGGCTGCACTGGAAACGTTGGGGGAGGACCATGTATTTCTGACGGAAGTATACGTAAAAGGTGTGCAAGTCGGCCATGTCCTGCAGGGGAATTTGTATTTGAAAGGAAAGGGAGATCCAACCTTGCTGGAAGAAAATTTCGATGAGCTGGCTGCTTCACTAAAGCAAAAAAAAGTGACGCTCATTCACGGAGATCTTATTGGGGATGATTCCTGGTATGATGATATCCGGTATTCAAAAGACTTGGTATGGAGCGATGAACAAGAATATTATGGAGCGGCTGTTTCAGCTTTAACCGCTTCCCCGGATGAAGATTATGATACCGGAACGATCATCGTGAAAATTACGCCAGGTGATAAAGCAGGCGGCAAGGCAGTGGTGAAAAAGACACCGGAAACGGATCAGGTGAAGATCATCAACAAAACGAAAACGGTGGCGGCAGACGGTCATAGGAAAATCGAAATCGATCGTTCTCATGGAACACGGACCATTACGGTGACCGGAACGATTCCGGAGAATGCCGGGGAGGTCAAGGAGTGGATTCCGGTAAAAAATCCGACCGAATATGCCATGAGCCTATTCGCAAAATCGATGAGAAAACAAGGAATCAAAATTGTGGGAGAAAGGAAAAAAGGGAAAACGCCAATAGACGCGAACTTGATTGCCACTCATCGATCCATGCCGCTTTCCCAGCTTCTCATTCCTTTCATGAAACTGAGCAATAACAGTCATGCTGAGATCTTAATAAAAGAGATGGGCAAAGAAGCCGGCGGGGAAGGAAGCTGGGAGGATGGTTTGAAGGTAGCCGGAAACGAGATGAAAAGTTTGGGACTCGATATGCAAACGATCGTGATGCGGGATGGCTCCGGCATATCCCAAGTCAATTTGATTCCAGCAAATGAAATCACCAGATTACTATATGCCGTACAGGAAAAAACGTGGTTTCCTGCTTATTTGAATGCATTGCCGGTGGCGGGAATCGAGAATCGAATGGTAGGAGGCACGCTAAGAAAGAGGATGAAGGGAACCGTTGCAGCTGGGAATGTCAGGGCGAAGACGGGGACGATTACTGGAACGAGCTCGTTAGCAGGTTATGTGACGACGAAACGAGGGGAAAAAGTCATATTTTCAATCATCCTGAATAATTTTGTGGAAGAGAAAGGGGTAACGGCCATCCAGGATAAGATAGCCGTTATGCTCGCTGAACAGGAACGCGTATTAGCCGTTGGACGTTAGGAGCCAATGAGTTACGTAGGTTTGCAGTTCACGGAAATCCGCGATGAGTACATCCGCCTCATTTAATTCCTGTTCCTCTGCAAATCCGAATTGGCAGCCTACAGCAGTTAGGCTGTTTTTCTTTGCTGCTTCGATGTCGGATTTTCGATCGCCGATCATCATCGCATTTTGAATGTGATGGTCATCCAATAACATTCGTACCAAGTCGGGCTTGGAGCCTTCCGCAGATCTTTGGACACTGTAAATGTCTGTAACATATCGATGAAGCCCAAAGTATGAACAGATTTCTTCCAAATACTTTTCCAGTCCGTTACTAGCGATGAAAATGGAAATTCCAAGCTTTTTGATCGTTGATAACGTCTCCAGCACATAAGGAAAAAGCTGTCCCTTCCCTTCTTTGATTTCCTCGATCAAGCATTCCAAAAAAAGGCGGTCCGCCTGCTGGCGAATAGGATCAGGGTGCTCCGGCATCAGAGTTTCCCAAACGGCGCTTAATGGGGCTCCCATTATGCTTTGGTAGGCTGCAAGCGGGGCATCCCCCCTCCAGCTTCCTTCTGCCCGGAGGACATCGAATGTTTTTTCAAGTGAAGAACCTAAAATTTCGTTTGTTTGAAATAAGGTACCGTCCATATCGAAAATGGCGGCAAATTGGATCGTGTTCAATAGGTGCACCTACTTTTCAGTTTTTTCATTCCATCCCAAAAGGAAACAAGGGGGGATGGATGGAAGTATGTAATAGAGGAGGAATGCTCATGAACTTTCCAACAATTAAAGGATCGCTCACGATTGAAGGCCTTATAGCCGAAGTTCACTTCAAGTCCCCAAAACGATTTCCCTATCTGATCGCCATAGATGGCAGGGGCGGGTCTGGAAAAAGTACACTAGCTTCCCTAATCCAGGCAGCGTGTCCGGGGAGTGCCGTTGTTCATATGGACGATTTTCATCTCCCTTCTTCGCGATGCTTCCAGCTGCCGCCGTCCCAAAAGCCAATCGGAGGAGATTATGATTGGAAGCGGGTGTTCCGGCAAGTCCTTAAACCTCTTTCCGAAGGGATGGAAGCAAGATATCAGCGGTATGATTGGGATAAGGATGCCTTGGCGGAGTGGCATGCCGTTCCTTCTGAAGGACTGGTCATAATTGAAGGAATATATTCGACCCGTAAAGAATTGGCTCTGCTTTATGATTTCACCATCTGGGTGGAATGTCCCCGCAATCGGCGCTTGGAACGCGGCCTCGAACGGGATGGCGAAGAGGCGCGTCAGATATGGGAAGATAACTGGATGATTCAGGAAAACCTCTATGTGGAAGCGCAAACGCCCCAAGAAAGAGCGAATCTTGTGGTGGACGGAACATGCTGAATCCAGCGAATATCCAAGTCATTTTAATTGTAAAGGTTTCCTTGAAATAATCATATGGATTTTGCAGGCTTTTGGGGGAGGAAACGCTGTTCACTGATACGGAATATTTTTACGTATGAAGTGCAAAATCAGCGGTTTTTTGTTTTTTTTTATGAGATGACCTTATTAGAATCGAAATAGAACATTTGGATTTTTTTTACATAAACAGGTCTTTCCTCCTGTACAAATAATTTGTTATGACATGTAAAATATTAGTATCATACAAATTTTGTAAATTCCAACTTGGTGGCTCGTCAGTTTAATAGATTCATTCTAGTATCTGGAAATAGGGAGGGGCAAGGGGAATGAAAAAAGGTAAATGGATGTATTCCATGGGGATGCTTGTGGTATTGATCGCTTCATTAATATTTGGAAACATAGGAGCGTCAAAATCTGCAGAAGCCTCCAGTGAATCGGTGAATAAAGTCGTTGGTTATTATACTTCATGGGGAGCCAAGGACCGGGACTACCAGGTGGAGGATATCGATGGAACGAATCTAACCCATATCAACTATGCTTTTGCCGATATTTGCTGGAATGGAGTTCATGGGAATCCTTCTGTGGGTAATCCGGGTTCGAAGACATGGAAGTGCCAAGATAAATCCATTCCACTTCAAAGTAAAAAAATACCGAATGGAACAGTCGTCTTAGGCGACCCTGAAATTGACGTCCAACGTGCTTATGGGAAAAAGACAGTGAAGGATTGTAATCGTGCGGAATGCGGAAACTTCGCAAAACTCGCCGATTTGAAAGAAAAGCACCCGCATATAAAAACGCTTATCGCCGTCGGTGGCTGGTCATGGAGCAACCGTTTTTCCGATGCGGCAGCGGACCCTGCAACACGAAAGGTGTTCGCCGAATCCTCGGTCGCTTTCATTCGGGCATATGGCTTCGATGGAGTCGACCTTGATTGGGAATATCCTGTTGAAGGGGGGCTTGAGGGGAACTCTCTTCGTCCGGAAGATAAAGAAAACTATACATCATTGCTCCAGGAAATTCGCAATGAATTGGATAAAGCCGAAAAAAAAGACGGAAAGCAATATGTATTGACGATTGCAGCGGGAATAAGCGGCTCGTTCATAAAAAATACGGAACTTTCAAAGATTGCGGGAATTGTGGATTGGATCAACTTGATGACCTACGATTTCCACGGAGGCTGGGAAACGACTACAAACCATAATGCCCCGCTATATTTTTCAAAAAATGATCCCAATAATAGTTGGGGGTTGACGGTCAAGGAGTCGGTTGAACGGTATAAGGCAGCGAATGTGCCCATGGATAAAGTCACACTAGGATTGCCGTTTTATGGGAAAGGCTGGACCGGTGTAGATGGTGGAGGGCAAAATGGGGAATACCAAACTGCCATACCTGGAAGCAATGGCTCTTTTCTGCCTCGGGGGACGTGGGATGATGCTGCATCTGGCATAACCGGGATTTTCGATTATGGAGACCTTGCCGCGAACTATATAAATAAGAAAGGCTACAAACGATATTGGAATGACGAAGCAAAGGTGCCTTTCCTGTATAATCAAAGGACGAAATCGTTCATTTCATATGACGACCGCGAGTCCATCGGCCATAAAACCGATTTCATCGAATCACAGGACATGGGAGGGGCAATGATTTGGGATTTAAGCCTGGATTGCAGGACTTCAGGGAAGTATACATGCAAAGGCGATACCCTTCTGCAAAAAATTTCCGATGATCTGCTCGAAGGCGGCATCAAAGGACCTGACCAAGGCGGTATCAATCATGTAAATGTCACATATACCATCACCTCTAAGTGGGGGACAGGCTCCATTTTCAATATCAGGATCAAAAATACCGGAACATCGCCTATTGAGGATTGGAAGGTAGGGTTCGATTACGCTGGGGAAATCCAGACAATATGGAATGGGAGGATCATCAGTGAATCACAGCATCACTATGTGATCAAAAATGACCAATGGAATAAAAAGATCAATCCGGGAGAAACGGTGACCGTAGGGGGAGAAGGCAGGGGACCAGCCCCAGCTGTCATCACTAATGTGGCCGTGAATGAAATGGATTAAGAAAAACAAAAAAGACTATTCCAAACAGATATGCCTTTTGGAATAGTCTTTTTTTATGACATTGATTAATTGAATCTTAAAATCTGCGCCGCTTGGATGAACCCGGTATACCAAGATCTTCACGGTACTTTGCAATGGTGCGGCGAGAAATCATCGTTCCTTCACTTTCGAAGATTTGGCATAGCTTCTGGTCTGAAAATGGTTTTATTTTATCCTCGTCTGCAATCAAGACCTTTATTTTTTCTTTGATGGTAGTCGTTGATTCACAGTCTTTGCCGTTTACATGATTTAACCCTCTCGTAAAGAAATTCCTTAATTTAAAAAGTCCATGCGGTGTCTGGATGTATTTATTACTCGTCGCCCTGCTTATCGTTGACTCATGAAGCTGAAGTTTTTCGGAAATGTCCTTCAGTGTCATCGGTTTTAGTCCAGCCATTCCCCGCAGGAAAAACTCCTGCTGAGCTTCCATGATTGTAGCCGTCACTTTGTATAGAGTCAATTGCCTTTGTTCGATCCCCTTGATCAGCAACTGAGCATCATGTAGGTGAGACTTAACGTAGTCATTAGCTGGATCTTCCGGTTTCATCGCGGTGCGGTCCTTATAGAAAGGATTGATGGACGGCTTGGGCAGGAAGCTATCGTTAACCGTTATCCTATATCCATCTTTTTCTTTATCCACGAATACATCCGGGACGATGTAATGGATCATCTCATCGGAAAAATGACTGACAGGGCGAGGGTTCAAGGTACGGATGAAATCCGCTGCCTCCTGCACTTCCTGAAGGGTCACTTTGTAAAGGGCCGCAATTTTCCGATAACGCTTTTCGGCTAAATCCGATAAGTGCTTCTCAACGATCGTATAAGCCAATTGATTATCATTTTCTTGTTTGCGAATTTGAATGAGTAAGCAATCAGTCAGATCCTTAGCACCGACGCCAATGGGATCGAAGGATTGCAGTACTTCAATCATCGCTTCGATTTTCTCGGCGGACACTGAAAAAAGCAAGGCTGCCCCTTTTATATCAATATCAAGAACCCCATTTTCATTTAAGCTTCCTATTAAAAATTCGACAATCTTAGTTTCACTGTCTTTTAATGACGGGAAAAAACTCAGCTGCTCCAATAAATGGGCTTCCAATGTATCTGTAGTGCAGGAAAGGTTATTGATTGGGTTGAAATCATTGTGATACCTATTCGATGAAGTTTCTCGTTTACGATAGTCCATGATATGTGGACGAATGCTAGGTTCAAAGTTTGAGGCGAGGGGGTCATTAGTTGCTGCGGTCATTTCAAGAACAGGATTTTCATTAGCCTGCTCATGTAGAAAATCCATCAATTCATGTGTGGAATATTGCAGGATATTGATTGCCTGTCGTAATTCAGGGGTTAATGATAACTTCAAGGATTGTTTTAGCTGCATTTCAAAACCTACCAGCATATCTATCAACTTCTTTCGTATTAGATTAACGAAGTGAACAAAAGGATAGTATAGATAATAATACAAATCTTCCGGAAATTCAACATTGTATGTCAGGTTATGTAACATCGAAAGTTTTACGCGAGAAACGGCAACAGGATGATAGGGATCGCTTGATTCAAATATAAATCGTTTGATTCTTAAATAAATCATTGGGTGCGGTTTTTGATTTGAATATGAATCGTTTTATGTTGAATACCTATGATATTAGGTTCATATACTTTGGCATGCATCTTGCAATATCTATAAATATATAAAAATCATTATTCAAGAAGGGTGTTTTTTACATGATTAAAGAGAAGACGGGTATTCAGGAATTAATCGATTTGGACAAAAAGCATTTCATTCATCCGACTACGGCAATCGAGCAACAGCAGGCAGATGGTCCAAGTTTCATCTTTAAAGAAGGCAAGGGGATTTATCTTACGGACGTTAAGGGCAGGACAGTCATCGATGGCATGTCTTCACTTTGGAATGTGAACATAGGACATGGACAAGAAGAACTGGCTGATGTGGCAAGAGAACAAATGGCAAAGCTGGCTTTCACCTCTAACTTCGCTACTTTCAGCAATGAGCCTGCCATTCGTTTGGCTGCCAAGATCGCTTCCATCGCTCCTGGTGATTTGAATGCCGTTTTCTTCACTTCAGGCGGATCGGAGTCGAATGATACAGCGTTCAAACTTGCCCGTCATTATTGGATATTGAAAGGCCAGCCTAATCGCCAAAAGATCATTTCACGTTCGAAATCGTATCATGGAGTTGCCATGGGGGCGACAAGTGCGACTGGCCTGAAACCGTTCCGTGACTTCACGAATTCCATCGCTCCTGATTTTTGTTATGTCGACGGATCTTCGATTGAAGAGTTGCGGAAGGTCATCGAGCAAGAAGGTCCGGAAACGGTTGCGGCATTTATCGCGGAACCGATCCAAGGGGCAGGCGGCGTGAATCTCCCTCCTGAGGGCTACTTTAAGGAAGTAAGGGAGATTTGCGATGAATATGGCATTTTAATGGTGACGGATGAAGTCATAACAGGTTTCGGGAGAACAGGGACTTATTTCGGGATTGAACATTATGGCGTCGTGCCGGATATGATGTGTTTTGCAAAAGGTGTGACAAGTGGGTACGCCCAATTAGGTGGTGTGGTCCTGAATGATAAGCTGCACAAGGACTTCATTTCGCTATCAAAGGGCACGCTCCTGCATGGCTACACATACAGCGGTCACCCGATGGCTTGTGCGGTGGCTTTGAAAAACATTGAAATAATTGAACGTGAAAATCTGATGGAAAACTCGAAACGGCGCGGTGAAGAGTTGCTTGCCGGCTTTAAGAAGCTTCAGAACGAACACCCGATCATTGGTGATGTCAGGGCGCTTGGACTGATCGGAGGCATCTCCATCGTCAAGGACAAAAAAACAGGGGAAGGCTTTGGGACACAATTAGCTCCAAAACTTGTGGCTGAAGCGGCGAAGAATGGCTTGATTTGCCGGTCTGTCACGTTTGATCAAGATACACTCGTATTCGCCCCGCCTTTAATCATCACTAAATCAGAGGTCGAAAAGATCATTGATATTCTTGATAAAACGTTTACAGCTGTCGAAAAAGAAATCTTATAAGAGGTGAAAAGGATGGAAATGACGGAAACGCTGAAGAAAAAATTATTCATTAATGGTAAGTGGCAAGCAGCTGAAAATTTCACGATGCTAGTATCTCCGTATAACGGGAAAGTTTTAGCGGAAATTCCTTCGGCAAGCATGGAAGATGTGGAGCTGGCGATAGAATCGGCTCATCAAGCGAGAAAAACGATGGCAGCCCTGCCAAGTCATAAACGGGCCGCCATACTTGAACAACTTGCAAGTCTGTTGGAAAGCCGTAAGGAAGAAGCAGCTGAAATTATCGCTAAAGAGGCAGCGAAGCCGATTAAAACGGCAATGGTAGAAGTGGCCCGTACGATTGCCACATATAAATTTGCTGCGGAAGAAGCAAAGAGGATTCACGGGGAAACATTGACGATGGACGCTACAGCAGACGGGGAGGGACGAATTGGCTATACAGTCCGTGAACCGATTGGTGTTCTTGGTGCGATCACGCCTTTTAATTTCCCGATGAACCTGGTCGCCCATAAAGTTGGCCCGGCCATTGCCGCGGGTAATACGATCGTCTTGAAACCTGCGAGCCAAACGCCGCTATCCTCGATCTTTCTTGCAGAGCTATTGGCGGAAACGGATTTGCCTGCCGGAGCATTCAATTTAGTTACCGGAAGCGGCTCTGTAATCGGTGATAAATTAGTCACTGATTCACGGGTGAAAAGCATATCCTTTACCGGCAGTCCTGCTGTAGGGATCGGAATCCGCAATAAAGCGGGATTGAAGAAGGTGAGTCTTGAACTTGGTTCAAATGCGGCCGTCATTGTGGATAAAGGGATCAATATCGATAAAATCATCCAGCGCTGTGTTTCGGCAGCATTCGCCTTCCAAGGGCAGGTCTGCATTTCGCTACAACGTGCATATGTACATGAAGACGTATACGATGAGTTCGTCCAAAAATTCACGGAAGCAACAAATTCCTTGAAGCTTGGCGATTCTTTGGATCCTTCGGTCGACATCTCTGCCTTGATCAGTCCTGGTGATGTGCAAAGGAGCCTCGATTGGATCGGGGAAGCCAAACAATTTGGTGCGGTCGTTGCAGCAGGAGGAAAATCTGAGGGGAATATCCTCCATCCAACTGTGTTGTTGGAAGTCGATTCGAAGCTGAAGGTTTCCTGTCAGGAAGTTTTTGCACCAATCGTGTTAATAAATAAGGTTTCGTCCGTTGAAGAAGCGATTGACTTGGTCAATGACTCCGAATTCGGCCTTCAGGCTGGGATTTACACGGATAATATCAATTTGGCCCTTTCTGCGGCAGAAAAATTGGAAGTCGGCGGTGTGATCATCAATGATATCCCGACTTACCGCGTCGACAACATGCCATACGGCGGGGTCAAAAAAAGCGGAACGGGCCGCGAAGGATTAAAATATGCCATCGAGGAAATGACGGAAATGAAATTGATCATCATTAATCGGAATTAGGTAGGAGATGGGCAAATGCCCATCTTCTTTTTTAGCGAAAAGCTATGCAGAAATGAATAGGTAATTCACGAATGAATGTAATTGAACCATGGATGGGTAAATAAACGTGATGTACCAACTTGTTAAAATGGCATGAAACTTGCTTTTAAGTATATTAGGTAAATCACTTAAACAAGGAGGAATTTAGATGCAGAAAACTTTACAAAATAACGCGAAAAAAGAAGGGACCGGTGCACTGGATTTAAAAATGTTCATTAATGGTCAATGGGTGAATTCTTCTTCAGGTGAAAAAAGGGATGTATTGAATCCGGCCACGGGAGAAGTTATTGCTACAGCTGCGGAAGGAACCAAGGAGGATGTCGATAAAGCCGTAGAGGCAGCCAAGTATGCCTTTTATGAAGGCGGATGGTGGGGAACGCCGGCAGTCGAGCGGGCCCGCATTTTATTCAAGATCGCCGACAAGATTGAAGAAAAGGCCGAAGAGCTTGCTGCGTTGGAAACATTGGATAATGGGAAACCATTACGCGAGTCCCGTTTTGATATCGATGATTCGGCTGCCTGCTTTAGATATTATGCAGGTTTGGCTACGAAACCGACAGGGCAGACTTACGAAGTTCCTGACGGGCAACAAGCGATGGTCGTAAGGGAACCGATCGGTGTATGCGGGCAAATCGTTCCTTGGAATTTCCCGTTGATGATGTCAGCCTGGAAGCTTGCACCGGCACTTGCCGCAGGAAATTCCGTCGTCTTCAAACCATCGGAGATTACACCAGTGACTGCGGTCAAGCTGTTTGAAATCATGGCTGAAGTCGGTTTGCCAAAAGGTGTCGCGAACCTTGTGTTAGGAGCTGGACCCGTTGTCGGACAGGCTATTGCCGAACACGAAGAAATCGATAAAGTGGCCTTTACAGGAGGTACGGCAACCGGACGTAAGATCATGGAAGCGTCGCTTGGAAACTTAAAGAAAGTGACATTGGAGCTTGGCGGTAAATCCCCTAATATCGTATTCGCGGACTCTGACTTTGAGACGGCCGTCGATTATGCCTTGTATGGGATTTTCTGTAATCAAGGGCAGGTTTGTTCAGCCGGCTCGCGTCTACTTTTGGAAGAATCGATTTATGATCAGTTCATAGCAAGCCTTACTGCAAAAGCGAAACGCATCAAGGTGGGTTCAGGCTCCGATGGAAAAAGCCAAATGGGACCTGTCGTTTCAGAGGCACACATGAACAAGATATTATCTTATATTCAAATCGGAAAAGAAGAAGGAGCAAAATTAATCGTTGGAGGAAATCGAATTAAAGGGGAAGGCTTGGAAAACGGCTACTTTGTCGAGCCAACGATCTTTGTCGATACAACACCTGATATGCGGATCGTGCAGGAAGAAATTTTTGGGCCGGTGCTTGTCGTTCAAACGTTCAAGGATGAAGCGGAGGCTCTCCATCTCGCCAATGATACGAAATATGGTTTAGCGGGGGCAGTATTCACCAATGATATTGCCAAAGCAAACCGCGTCATTAAAAAGGTACGTGCGGGCATCACGTGGATTAACTCTTATCATCCGACTTATAACGAAGCTCCGTGGGGCGGATTCAAGCAAAGCGGCAATGGACGCGAACTAGGCACGTTCGGATATGAGGCATACACGGAATTGAAGCAAATCAATAATAACTTGGACATTCAACCAACAGGCTGGTTTGATGAAGAATAAGAGCTAGTATTAGCAAAAAAAAGGCCGTTCCTTGTGGAATGGCCTTTTGGCGTGCAGATGTTAGATTCCATATTTGTCGATAAATCCGGCATAACCGAAGATAAATCTCCAGAACCGCCGATATATCGGGGGAAAATGCAGATAAATTGCCAGAATCGTCGATAAATCCACGAAACCTGCAGATAAATTACTAGAATCATCGATAAATCCGGTAAAACTGCAGATAAATCTCTGGAATCGTCAATATATCTGGAAACACTGCAGATATAACGACGATTTGAAATTTATTTACACCTCAATGCGAAGATTTTTCAAGGTCAACTCGTCCTGAAAAGAAAACGGCGCCATTACCCATGTCTGATAGGCGATCAGGTGTGAGGACATTGATGTGCTGCTTCGTTTCGGGCGTCTTTTGCCATAAGCCCTGGCTGACCAGTACGCCTGGCAATACATTTTCACCTGCTGCTGCCTTCAGCAGGCATTCCCCGCGTTCGTTCCAAATCCTGACCATATCACCAGTAACGATACCCAATCTTTTGGCGTCAGTCGCATTCATATGCAATTTCGGTTCCTTTTCCAATGAAATATGTTTGGCGTTATTGGAAAAGGTTGAGTTCAAGAAGTTATGGTTAGGTGCCGGTATGAATAAAAAGGGCAGGTCGCTGTCCTTTATGATAGGCTTATATGTTGGCAATGGATCGTAACCGAGCTGTTTCATCCTTTCGGAATAAAGTTCGATCTTGCCGCTAGGTGTTTGCAGCTTACCCGGGAACAGTGGCTTCATCTTCGCCTTGACAAACTGGTTTTTCGAAAGGGAGTCATAGGTGATGCCGTCTAAGTATGGGTTATCCGGGAAATCGAGAGCCTGCCGAATCATATCTTCCTCTGAGTCTTTAAAAGCTTGGTCTTGAAAGCCCATTCCAACAGCCAACAGTTTGAACAATTCAACATTCGATTTCGAATTGCCATATTTTTTGACTACAGGTTTTTGAATTTGAATGTAATTATGCCAATATGAATTATAAAAATCCTCCGTTTCATAGGATGATGTGGCAGGGAGGACAATATCAGCATACATGGCCGTTTCGGTTAAAAATAAATCATGGACCACTGTGAATAGATCTTCGCGCTTAAGGCCTTCCTGCACCTTATTGGCATTCGGGGCGACTAGCGCCGGGTTGGAGCCATATACAAACATGGATCGAATCGGGTTTTCATTTTCCAAAAGGGCCTGGCCGATTTGGTTCATATTAATCGTCCGCGTCGTTTTGTCCTGTAATAAGTCAGGGCGTCTTAAGGCATTTGTATTGAATGCCAGGTATCCTGAATTGCCTTTGGTCGCGCCGCCGCCTTTTTCCATCCATTGGCCGGTAAGTGCAGGAAGGCAGGCGATGGTACGAACTGCCATGCCGCCATTGTCATGGTGCTGCAGGCCATTGCCGATTCGGACGAATGAAGGAGTGGTCGTTCCGTACATCCTCGCTAATTCATATAGATCCTCAATGGGCACACCTGTGATACCCGATACGGTCGCCGGGTCGTACTGACGGACATGTTCGCGCAATTGTTCGGCACCCACTGTATATGCATCGAGAAAAGGCTGGTCGATTAAATTCTCTTCATATAGGATGTGCATTAAACCGAGGGCGAGGGCACTGTCGGTACCAGGGAGTATGGGGATGAACCAGTCAGCCCATTTACCAGTTTGGTTTTTGTGTACATCAATGACGACTATTTTGGCTCCGTTTTTCCTGGCTTGCTGGGCAAGCGTAACTTGGTGCATATTGGTGCTCACCGCATTAATGCCCCACATGATGAAAAGCTTGGTATGGATCGTTTCTTCAGGGTCTATGCCGAAAGATCCGCCCATTGTATAGCTGTAGCCAACGGAACCGGCCGCGTTACATATGGAGCGCTCAAGCATGCTGGAGCCGAGCTTATGAAAAAACCGGCGATCCATCCCCTCGGCGCTGAGGTTCCCCATATTTCCGTAAAAGCTGTAAGGAAGGATGCTTTCCGGACCGTGTTTTTTGATCAATTCCTTCCAATTGGCAGTGATGGTGTCAATCGCTTCTTCCCAGCTGATGGGGGCGAAGTGACCTTCCCCTTTTGGGCCGATGCGCTTTAGTGGCTGCTTTAATCGTTTCGGATCGTATAGGCGCTCGGTCATATTTCTTACTTTATTGCAAATATTCCCTTTCGTGACGGGATGGCCCGGGTCGCCTTGAACCTTGATGATTTTCCCGTCTTTCTTGTGCAGCAATAAACCGCATTGATCCGGACAATCAAGAGAGCAAACTGAGGGAAAGATTCCATCAGGCTGATTGATATAGGATTGCATGGGCGAATACCTCCTAATAATCTAATCTCGTTTCTTCGATTTCAATTCATATCAATCGGAGCATGCTGGTGAAACATCCATACATGCACGAAAGCTGTGTTCGTTGACTTCATTCTAGTACCAGCTAACACAATTGTAAATATTGGTGTTTGGGAACTTCCTACCTTATTCAATATGAGCGGTCGTTGCTTTCAGTCGTTCCAAAGCAAGAGAATCTCATGAATAGTTATTTGATTTTTGATGAGATATTCAAAATGTTTACAAAAAATATGGTACAATATCAAAAGGGTCCTTATGTTTAAAACATGAGGGCTTTTTTTGAGCAAAATTGGGAATGATAAACCAAAAACATACAAAGGAAAAGATATGAACCAAACTCATAAAATTGCAGGTAAAGTAGCCCTTATATATATAATCATTGGGGTCTTATGGATTTTTGTCTCGGATTATTTCTCGATGACACAGGCAAAGTCAGATGTTCAGATTTATGCGACGTTTCAACATTCCAAAGGATGGGCCTTCATTTTCATAACCGGGATATTCTTATATTTCTTAATCCGGTATTGGACGGGGAAAATGTTAAGGTCTCAGCAGGAATTCAATCTTAAGGATGAACAATATCAGTCGCTTTTTAAGCATAACCCCGATTGTGTCATTGAGTTGAACCTTGAAGGAAATGTCGTTTCCATCAACCCTGAAGCGGAAAAGCTGTTAGGGCAGCAAAATGACAGTTTGACGGGGAAGAATTGCAATCATCTCATTAATTGGAATGAAGCGGAAAAGATATCTGCTTTTTTTACACAGTCCCTTCAAGGCGAAGCTGTGAAATTCGAAACGACCTTCCAAAATATGAGAAATGAAAAGCGGATCATCCGTGTCACCTTTTTACCGATCATCGTTCAATCGGAAATGCTAGGGGTATATGCAATCGTCAGGGATATTACCGAAGTGCGGCGTGAAGAAGAATTGATGGTCTTGTCCGAAAAGGTATCGGTCATCGGACATCTGGCAGCTGCCGTCGCCCATGAAATTAGGAATCCACTGACCTCATTAAAAGGGTTCGTCCAATTAATGGATATAACGAAGGAGGTCAATCCCCTGCATTCCGATATCATGTTGAAGGAAATCGACCGTATCAATATCATCTCCAGTGAATTGCTTATTCTTGGAAAGAAACAGGATGTGGTTTTTCGAAGGATCGATCTTGCAGACAGTGTACAGCAGGTTTTCACTTTGATGAAAGCGGAAACGAACTTAAATAATATCGAGATGGTGCTTAAGATTAAAACCGCTGAACCGATTTCAATAATGGCCGATTCAATAGAACTCAAACAGCTTTTCATCAATATTGTGAAGAACAGCATTGAAGCGATTGACGAAAATGGCGAAATTGATATATCCTTGCAAATCATCGATGATAATGCTGTGATCAGCATCAGTGATAATGGCAGCGGTATGGTGCCGGAACGCCTTGAACGGATTGGTGAGCCCTTTTATTCGACGAAAGAGAAGGGCACGGGGATCGGCCTGGCAATTTGCCGAAAGATCGTACACCGGCTGGACGGGGAGCTGGATTTTGAAAGTGAGGTCAACAAAGGGACGACCGTTACAATTCGGATTCCGTTGGCTACTGGACAAGAATAAATGGTACTATGGAAGTTAGGAAAAGTTTTTTATTAAAGGAGAACGATATGAGCGAATTACCTGCATTATTGAACGATAGAAAACCATATATCCAAGAGGTCTGGAAAAAGTCTGGATTCGGGCAGCTTACCCCGATCCAAACGAAAGCGATTCCCGTAATCGTCGAAGGAAAAGACATCATGGCTGAATCACCGACTGGAACAGGAAAAACATTAGCGTATTTATTGCCATTGCTAGAAAAAATAGATCCTGAAAAAAAATCCCCCCAAGCTTTGATTTTGGCATCATCCCGTGAACTGGTCATGCAAATCAATGAAGAAGTGCGGATTTGGTCAGAGGGAAGCGGTATAACCGGCGCAGCATTCATCGGCGGCGCTAACGTTAAAAGGCAGTTGGACAAACTGAAGAAACATCCACAGGTCATTGCCGGGACACCAGGACGGATTTTTGAATTGATTGCCCAAAAGAAATTGAAGATGCATGAAGTAAAGACGATTGTGCTTGATGAAGGCGATCAATTGATTACTGCTGAGCACTTGGGCACGATCCAAAATATTATTAAGGCGACGCTAAAGGACCGGCAAATCTTGGTGTTTTCAGCAACATTGCCAGCGGATACGGAACAAGCGGCTCGTAAATTCATGAATGAACCTGAACTGATAAAGGTCGATAAGCACGAAAAAATGGAATCGAAGGTGGACCATCTTTACTTTGTTGTAGAGAGAAGGGAAAAATCCAAGATTCTTGAAAAAATCACGAGGATCAAAGATGTGAAGGCCCTTGCCTTCCTTAATGATATAGCTGAGCTGAGCGTTTTACATGAAAAGCTGAGTTACAAAGGAATCGAGATGGGAGTCCTTCACGGAGAATCCAATAAAGTCGATCGGGAAAAGGCGTTGCGCAAGCTCCGTTCAGGCAAATCACCGATGCTGATTGCGACGGATGTAGCGGCAAGAGGGCTTGATATTAAAGGTCTGACTGCAGTCGTTCATATTGATATGGCCGATAATATCGACCAATATATCCATAGATCGGGGAGAACCGGACGTGCCGGTGCTGATGGCACCGTCATTTCCATCGTGACGGAAAGGGAGGAGCGCGAGTTGAAAAAAATGGCTCGTGAACTGGATATCCCGCTATCGAGAGTAACCTTCTATGGTGGTAATATCGTGGACGACGAATAGATCTCCCAACAAGCGACGGCCGTTATGGCTGTCGCTTTTTAATTGAACTGAATGGAAAATCAATACTCCCTTTTGTTTCCTTTCTTCACATATTCCCAATCGACCTCAATATTCTTTCTGACCTTGTGAAGAAGATGAAACATCGCTTCAATTTCTTCTGGAGATAAACCGGCCAAGGCGACCTTGTCGGTATACTCGCCTTCTTTCTTTAAATATACATAAACCCTATCACCCTTATCAGTAGGATATAATTTTTTGATTTTTTTGTTGTAATCATCATTTTTCTTTACAATGAAACCTTGATTCTCGAGCTTTTTGATGGCACGAGCTGCTGTCGTGCGGTCAACCTTTATCATTTCTGCTACCTTTTCTTGAATGATTCCAGGATTTTCACAGATTCGGACAAGATATAAATACTGACCCTTCGTCAGGTCAAAATCTTTGAATTCTATATTGCTTATCGAGTCCAATGCTCTTGCAATCATTCCTATTTCACGAAGTATTTCCTTCATTCGAAAATCCCCATTTCTTTTTTTGTTGTATTTACAACAAAATGAATTTCATTTATACTATTACAAGGTTATGAATGTATTATGACTTGTCTAATGGAATAAATCTAGAAAGGTGATGAAGTTCAGTGGATTCAAAAAAAATAACGATGGCTGACGAATTGGATTTGGCTTTTGCAATCAGAAAAGAAGTATTTGTTGAGGAACAAGGTTTCGGATTGGAAGATGAATTTGACGAATTCGATACACTCGATGGTCAAGCTGATCATATTTTAGTTTTTTATAATGATCAGCCTGTCGGAACTGGGCGGCTAAGGGTCGTCGATGAGTTAGGAAAATTGGAAAGGATCTGTATCCTGGAGGCTTATCGCAAGTTCGGCCTAGGGAAAAGGATCATAAAAAAATTGGAAGAAATCGCGAGGGAGAAGGGGATAGCGCAGGTTAAATTACATGGGCAAACTCAAGCCGAGGGTTTTTATCAAAAGCTTGGCTACCGGACTTCTTCAGATGTTTTCATGGAAGACGGCGGTCCCCATATTCTCATGATAAAAGAATTGATTAATGAATAAGGCTGTTTAACGTGGGTAAAACGAAGTTCATCCACTATGTAACGGGGATCATGATTTTAACACTAGGCTGTTCCTTGACGATACAATCGGATCTAGGAACATCGCCATTCGATGCCCTTTTGGTCGGACTCTCCATACAAGTCGGCCTGACGGTTGGAAGCTGGGAATTCATCATAGCGGCCGTCATGATATTGTTTAATGCCCTATTAAGCAGGCAAAGGCCGGAAGTGTTAGGGGTAATAACAGCTTTTATAACAGGCATTGGGATTGATCTATGGCTCTTTTTACTGCAAACCTTGATACAGCCGGAACATATGCTCACTAAACTTTTTTGTGTACTAGTCGGATTAACAGTCATCGGGTTAGGAACGGCTATTTATTTACATGCCAACTTTGCCCCGATTCCTGTAGATCGTTTGATGTTCATCATTCAGGATTTAACTGGCATGAATATATTATTCTCAAAAACATTCATATATCTTTTCTTCTTGGGAATGGCACTCGCTTTCAACGGGCCGATCGGTATTGGAACGCTCTTAACCGTTTGCTTGGGAGGTCCGGTTCTTAATTACTTTACCCCGCTGATTCGTAATAGATTAAGTTCCCTTAGCTCAACCGCAAATAGTGATAAAGGAAAAAACCATTCGATGTAGGATGGTTTTTTCGTTCTGTTGCATGAATAAGATGACCGGGAGTTTTCAGAAAGGATGGGACCATATTAGGACGTGAAAATGTTGTGCACGCTCAATGAAAACGCTTCCAATAACATAATTTCTGGCATAAAATAGGAATAGACATAGGTTGGGAGGAGTCAATTTGGCAGATAAGCATAAACGATTCGAAACGTCAGTCATCCATGAAGGATATGACTCGAAGGAGCATTTAGGGAGCTTGACTACACCCTTATTCCAGACCTCTACTTTCACTTTCGATACGGCGGAGCAAGGGGAACGGCGTTTTGCAGGTTTGGAAGAGGGATATATATATTCTCGTCTTGGAAATCCAACGGTACAAGTGCTGGAAGCAAAAATCGCCGCCTTGGAGGGAGCTGAAGCCGGGCTTGCCTTCGGTTCGGGAATGGCTGCGGTCTCGGCTGTGCTATTCGCTTTGACTAAGACGGATGACCACATCCTTTGTTCACAGGGATTATATGGCTGCACGTTCGGTCTTTTGCAGTTAATGAAAAATAAATATCGCATCGATCATGATTTTTGTGCAATGGATACAGAGGAGCAGGTGAGGAGGATGATCCGTCCGCAAACGACCTGCATTTATGTGGAAACCCCGATAAATCCGACGATGAAAATGATTGATTTACAGATGGTGGTGAGAGTTGCGAAGGAGTGCAATGTGACGGTGGTTGTCGATAATACCTTTTCCACCCCCTACTTACAGAGACCGCTTGAATATGGCTGTGACATCGTCCTTCACAGCGCAACGAAATATCTATGCGGACATGGGGACGTCGTTGCCGGGCTCGTCGTAGGCAGCAAAGACTTCATGAATCACGTAGCGAGAACGACACAAAAAGATATTGGCGGGATCATTTCCCCATTCGATGCCTGGTTACTATTACGGGGATTGAAGACTTTGCCTGTGAGGATGGATCGGCACTCTGCCAATGCAATGGAAATCTTCCGCGAGCTGAAGAAGCATCCAAAGGTGAAAAGGGTCTACTATCCAGGGGATGAAACGCACGAGGACCATTATATTATGGAAAAGCAGATGAAACATGGGGGAGGTCTTATTTCTTTTGAATTGCATGGTACAAAAGAGGACGCCCAGGGATTTCTCAATAAACTGCAATTAATCAAAATTGCCGTCAGCCTAGGGGATGCCGAAACATTGATCCAGCATCCCGCTACCATGACGCACTCGGCCGTCCCTGAAGATTCGCGCCGGCAAATGGGCATCAGCGATCAGCTCATCCGATTATCGGTTGGACTGGAAGCTTGGCAAGACATCTGGGACGATCTGCAACAAGCCTTTTGAGGTACTTGTATCTATTTATATATTCCTTCGATTCCTGATGAAGATGGTCACGGATATGACCAAGATGACAGCGGCAAGGATATAGGAAATGGTCGTGATGACCGGGTAGTTGGCACCATTGCGGACCCCGATGCCGATGAACGCCCAAACGAATACGAGCGGATAGCCCCAATCCCGGTTTTTGCTTGCAAAGGCAAAAGCCAGGATTGTTGCTACAATCAGCATAGTGATTGTCCAGGTGACCTTTGAAATCCCAAAACCGTCCCATTCAATATAAGTGAGGTAATAAGAAATATCAGCGATGGTCGCAACGCTTACCCAACCTGAATAAATGGAAAATGGGAATAGGTCGAAACCAGTGTGCGTAACCTTTTTTATACGTGTATAAATGACCAAAAGCGTAGTTAAAAGCGCAAGGATGATGAAAACGGATAACAAAAAGTGTTCGTAATGCCAAGCCAAGAGCCAGGCCCCGTTCAGCACACAGCTTAAAGCGAACCACGGGAATGATGCCTTGGCAGCAGGACTGTTCCTGTGCTCACCTGCAAACTGCCTGAATACCCAGATGGCGAGTAGAAGGTAAATGAACCCCCATATGGAAAATACATAACCTGCAGGGGTGAAAAGAACATCCAGTTTATCGGAGACCTCTCCGGATGTTTGGCCGTTGAATGGCAGGAAATTGGCCAAAAAATTCATGGTGACGACGAATAAATAAAAAATCAAGTTAAAGATGACAATAAGCATGGGATTCCTCCTTGAATGTAGTGTGGCTTCTATATCTTATTCCACCATTTTTACTTGAATAACCTTTTTGGAGCACATCGAACGGTTTTCAAAAACCCTTAACGGTTCAATAGACAAGGGAGGCAGTTTCTGTAACAAATGAACCATTTCCAATCAGATATTTTACATCCGTACTTTAAGGTGATAAACTGTTGAAAGATTCATATTATTAGTCCTTCGGGGTCGTAAGAGATCATATAAAATTAAAAAACCGCCTAAACCTTAATGAATAAGGATTTTAGGCGGTTTTTTCTTATCATTTTTTTCGTTTGGTAGGGAGTTTGGTAGGAAATCTGAAATAACAGCAAAATACTAGAAAGGATTTAAGAGTAATTGTTCAGCATTTTTTCAAGAACCTTAGCTGCATCAGCCTGCATGTTTGGCATCATATGAGAATAGGTATCTAAGGTAATTTTGATAGAGGAATGCCCTAATTGCTCCTGGACGATCTTAGGGTGAACATTTGCACTGAATAGCAAGGATGCGCATGTATGCCGCAAATCATGAAAACGGATCTTCCTCATCTCTGTTCTTTCTAATACTCTTTTCCAATCACGGTCGAAGGTTCCTAAAGCCCGAGGCCGGCCATCCACTTGGCAAACCACTAAGTCATGATCTTCATAATCCTCACAGGCTAACTTCTCTTTAAGAACCATAGTTCTATGCTTCTTAAGCTCGTTTATAACGGTCGGTGCGACAGTAATGGACCTGTACCCTGAATCTGTCTTAACGCCTTTAATTAGGCCTTGTCGAGCCTTTAATGACTGACTGATTCGTATTTGGGAAGTTTCAAAGTTGATATCCTTCCAACGTAAGCCCAAGAGCTCGCCGCGGCGCATGCCTGTATAGATCGCCAAGATAAACAATATACGGTATCGGCCGTCTATCTTAGTAAGAAACTGTTTAACTTCCTCAGTTGTCCAGTAATCAATTTTAGGTTTACTGGTCCGAGGTTTAGAACCTTTATCTAAAAGATCAAACGGGTTCTTGATGATCAATTCCTTTTTTACTGCTGTTTTAAAGCAAGTATGAATCAAATTGTATATTTTACGGACAGTACCATCAGCCAATTCTTTATCCTGCAGAGCCTTGATAAGACGTTCAATGTGAGTCACGCTGACTTTTTGTAAAGGGATGTGACCAAGCTCAGGGATAATATGATTGGATAGGTGGCCGTTGTTTGTGTGTCTTGTCTCAGGGGAGATATCTTGTTTATTATCTAACCACTCTTGAATGTATTCGCCGAAGGTAATCTTAGAGGGATCTATATAACTGCCTTTTAACCATTCTGTCCGGGCAGCTGCTTCTGCATCTCTTGCTTCTTTCTTTCCAGTAAAACCTCGCTTCTTAATCGTTTTACGTTTGCCTGTTGTATCCTTTACTTCAAAGGCATAGTAGTAGGCAGTTTTCCCATTCTTCTCATACTCATAGATTGGCATGGGTAACCTTCCTCTCACAATATATGTAATTGAATTATAAAATCTATGAAAAATATAAGCAAATAAAGTACGAGGGAATTAGGGAAAACATTAGAAAAAACTATTGATAATTTGAGGGTGCGATGTGTGTTGTTAGGAGAAATACGTGTTAAATTTATATTATCGAGAATAAAGGAAACGGGGCGTCACATGGTGTCGTACCTTTCTGGTTGAAGAGGGAAATGCATGCTTTTTGTCGAATCTATAGCGCAAAAGGGGTGTATAGAATGAGAAAAAAGCATTGCGAATATTTGTTTATTGAATGTGAAGAAATGTTGGGTCAAATTGAAGAAATAATTGATAGGCACATAAAGGAAACGGAGGATCCTACTATTGTTGTGCCAAAGATAAAAAGCTTCTTGGAGCATTGCCGTAGTAGTTTGGAATATTGTGCCCAGGACATTTTTCAATATGTAGTTACTCAGAGCGGTAGGGAAAAGAAATTAAAAAGTAAAAATAAAAATGTGTATTTTCCGTATGGTAAAGATGTAGCTGCATTTAATCAAAGTATTGAAAAGAATCTCCCTGGCTTATCAGATACCTTAATTAGAAATTTAATATTAGGTCTTCAAGATTTTAGTAAATTCAAAAATGAAAAGTTTTTATCCTACATGTGTAAACTTACAAATGAAAATAAACATGATCAATTAACTGAGCCTTCTCGCCAGATTAATAAAGGAATCTCAATAGGAGGATTTTTATCAGCAGATGAAAGTTCTACTATAATTGTAAATGGCGCTACATTTAATGGACTTCCAACTGGAAACTTTGCTATTCGAAATGCAAGTATTGAAGGAGATATTAATCCTGTCTTACTAAGTGAAGTATTGAAGTGGGAAAATGGATTTTTTGTATTCGAAGATCAGAACTTGAATGTTATAAATTTCTTGAGGCTTTGTTTAGAGGAAATTCAAGATTTTTGCGCATCGTTTTATAAAAGATTAGAAGAAGCATTCATATAATTTAATATTAAGCTCATCCTTATTGAGGGTGCTTTACTTTGGAAGGAATCCATCTCTTTTTGTCGAATGTATAGGGAAAAAGGAGGTGAGTCGAATGACTGTAGAGCAAAAGAAAGCCTTAAGAGAAGAAAAACTTCAAGCGTTATATGATCATAATGAAAAAGCTGGTGGAAGACCAGCAGGTATAAAATATACAGACCTTTATGAAAATGAAGAAGATAAACAGGAGCATTTAGCATATGAATATCTTCATGATAAAGGATTAATTGACTATAAAATTCTGGGTAGAAACACTTACCATGCCAAAATCACTTCTCGTGGTATTGATAGAATAGAAGAAGGTTGATTTATTTGTAAATATGATAGAGTAACTAAGCACTCATTCAATTGGGTGCTTTTTTTATGCCCGAAAACATACAAACGATTGTTCCGTACTCGGATTGCAGTACGGTAGTTAGCGTACTCGAATTGCAGTACGGCAGAGTACTCGGATTGCAGTACGCTAGAGTACTCGAATCGCAGTACTCTGAATTTTTTTCCTTCATTAGAGCAGAAATCCTAAAGAAAATCTTTAAAGAAAATATATAAAGAAAACCCTCTGAACTGTCTTTTATTAATTTAAGAAGGATGATCATGATGAAGTTCGCTGACCATTTATCTAAATCGGATATTCAGAAGTTCAATCAACTTAGAAAAGGCAGCAAGCAGAGAAAACCTGAATCCAAGCCTAAGAGGAAAAAGGAATTAAGTTTTAAAGATTGGGAAGATATCATGGGTAAGAATCGTGATACGTATATAAAGGTTGGAGGAAGAGTGAGAAGTAAATAAAAAACGACCCATCACAGGGTCAGATAATATTCTTCATGCCACAATGGCGACACTCACGAATATAGACAAAGTCCTTAACTGAACTTTTGAACTGGGCTTTATCACAATTGTCACATCGACCACTTTTAATGTCAGGATGTTCATTGTAGTCGTAAATAGCGGTTGTGTCATAGCCATTGTATTTTTCTTCAGTCAACGCTGATCACCTTCATAAATGGATTTAACTTTATTATGATACCTGATTAATTAGGAAGAAGGGGATAAGGTTGAATATTAATCTCGATATGTCTGATATTGCTGAAATGGCCGAGCAGTGTAAAAAAGATTACGAACCAATAAAAGCACAGGTAGAACAATTCATGAACAAATATCCATTCGTGGAAGTTGAGTTCTCTATCGATGAGAATAAGCTGAAGGGCAGTTTGAAGGCAGAATTTGTGGACGAAAATAAGTCTCAGATTTCCGTTAAGTACGTGAAGTAAATGGGTAAGCAAGCGCACTATAATAAATATAAGCGTGATAAAGAAGCCAAGAAGTTCTATAACTCTGCTGCCTGGAAGAAGTGCCGCGCTATTGTATTGGCAAGAGACAATCATCTTTGCCAGGAATGTTTGAGAAAGAAACGGATCACACCTGCAGACGTGGTTCATCACGTCATCGAATACAAAGCAGACCAGAGCAAGGCTTTGGACATTGATAACCTCGAGAGTCTTTGCAATCCTTGTCATAACGGTGAGCATCCGGACAGAGGTAGCAAGAAGGAAGTCAAGGTCAGCAAGAAGATCAGAGTCGTGACAAGTAAAGCGAATGAGGAGATGTGGTAGGGATGGATAGTCAGTGCGACAACTGTAAGCTCACCTTCGTGGTCACGCTGCAGGAAAAGAACCATTGCAAAGGGATAAGGGAATCCTTCTTCACTTGTTCTCATTGTCAAACAAAGTTCTTTGCATTCATTACGGATGATTACATTAGGCAGCATCAAAACAAATTAAAAAAGATTTATAAAAAGGGCACTGTGAATCATATCGATGATTTTAATCAGAAAATCGATGATATTAAAAGGAAAATTGAAACGAGGATGACGGAGCTAAGGGGAAAGTATTCGGATAGGCCCCCCTACCCCTGAAATTATTGATTAATGCAGGAAAAGAACGACGATGGTCCTTCGTTTGCACCGAAACTGGAATTTTTATATATGAGGGGGGGGTGTAGGTGTACAAACCTAAGTCAGGAATTACACGCCAATTAGCAAAAGACCTATTTAAAACGCTTATTGATGAATTGCGGATCGATAACAACTTGAGTAAAAGAACAATAATCTTAGTTGATAACATGGTCCTGCTTGAACAAATGAAACAGGATTCGATTGCTGATGTGAAAAAGCGGGGAACTGTTGAGCTCTTCAAAAATGGCAGTCAGGAAATGTACCGGGATAATAAATCGGTGGATAAAATCTTAAAAATTATTGAGCAGCAGCGTAAACTTCAGGCAGAGTTAAAGCTCACCCCTGCCTCAGATAGAAAAGTTTCAGATGTGATACCAATTGACGGAGGAGAAGCGGAAGACAGCAAGGGTGATGATTTTGAGCGATTCTAAATTATTAACAACAGAATATGCCAAAGGGGTAACTTCTCATAACATCATAACTTCCAAAAAGGTTTTTCAAGCTTGTCAAAGGCACTTGAAGGACTTGGAAAGACAAGGGACGAAGAAGTTCCCTTATGTTTTCGATGGAGAAAAGGGCCATCGTCCAGTCGAATACATTCAGCGATTTTGCAAACCTTCTCAGGGTGATTACGATCGATTAGAATTGCAACCCTGGCAGCATTTTATTGTTGGGTCGTTGTATGGGTGGGTTCATAAAGAAACAGGAATACGGCGCTTTAAAGAGGGCCTTATTTTTGTTGGAAGGAAAAATGGTAAATCAACATTGGTATCTGGTTTATCTCTTTATAGTTCATCAAAGGATGGAGAGAATGGGGCTCGGGTTTATCAGCTGGCGAACTCAAAAGAGCAAGCAAAAGAGGTTTTCGATGAATGCGTTGCAATGGTTAAATCCTCACCAATTCTCAATCGCCATTTTGATCCTACTAATAAAGAAATACGGTTTGGTCGGACCATGTCCAAGATTATCCCTTTGGCAACTGACAGTAAAAAGATGGATGGCAAAAACTGTAGCTTTGGTGTATTTGATGAGATCCATGAATATAAAAACTACAAGTTAATCAATGTAATCAAAAACAGTACAGGGGCCCGGAAACAACCACTCCTTTTGTATATAACGACAGCAGGATATCAATTAGATGGTCCACTTGTGGATTACTATGATAAAGCTGCAGACGTTTTAGATGGCGTGATTGATGATGAACGTTGTTTTTATTTTTTAGCGGAATTGGATGAAAAGGATGACCTTGATAATCCGGAAAACTGGATTAAGGCAAATCCTAACTTGGGGACAACTCTTAAATTGGAAACACTTATTGAAGAATGGGAAAGCCGAAAGCACATCCCGGCTGAACGAAGTGACTTTATAACGAAACGTTTGAATCTTTTTGTTAAATCAGATGAGCAATCATTCCTGGACTATTCCGTAATCAAACGCAATGACAAGGTCATTGATATCGACACACTGAAAAATAGAAATTGTATAGGATCATTTGACCTTTCCGAATCCGAGGATTTCACAAGCGCTTGTCTTGAATTCCCTCTTGATACTGGGGAGGTATTTGTTTTGTCTCACTCTTGGATACCAAGAAAAAAGGTGCTGGCAGATAATGAAAAAATCCCATATCTAGAATTCGCTAAAGACGGACTTTTAACCATAGTGGATGAGGATTATATCAAATTGGAAAAGGTCTACGATTGGTTTGTTGCGAAGTCTAAAATTTACACGATTGAAAAGATTGCGTACGATCCGGCCAAAGCATACAGGTTAGTTAAGGATCTTGAAAGTTATGGATTCGTTACCGAAGTTGTAAGGCAGGGACCATTAACTTTAACACCTGGTCTTCGTGATTTAGAAACGATGTTCATGGATGGGAAAGTTATTTTTAATAAGAACAGGTTGTTGAGGTGGTATATCAACAACGTGAAGTTAAAGAAAAATGAAAACGGCAGTTGGCTTCCACAAAAACAAAATCGTTATCGTAAAATCGATGGCTTTGCTGCCATGTTGAACTCTCATATTAAAACAATGGAGATATTAACGACACCTCAGGGAAATGGAGATATTGAATTTGTGTCTGTTAGTGATCTATTTGGATAATTGAAAGGTGGTGAGAATTTGAAATGGCCTAATAAATTGAAAATGGCTTTAAAAGGTGCAGCAGCTGGTTGGAAAGGGGCAGGATATGATTTTTCATCCTGGTTTGGACGTAAGTTCTGGGGCATAGACAACAGTAAATTAGCTTCAAATGAAACAATTTTCAGCGTCGTGAGCAGATTGGCTAATACTCTTTCATCATTGCCCTTGAAGCTATATAAGGACTACGACACCCTTACAAACAATGTGGCTGACATGATCATAAACAGTCCCAATCAAAACATGACTGGCTTTGATTGGATTAACAAAATGGAAGTTTCGAGAAATGAAACAGGTAACGGATATTCAGCAATTATCAGAGATATCCGAATGCAACCCGAAGCGTTAATACCGATCGATTCAAGCTATGTGACCCCATTCCTCAATACAGATGACAATAGTTTATGGTATGAGGTTCGTGGTGTTAATGGCACGTACTATATTCATAATATGAATATTCTCCATGTTAAACATATTACTGGAGTTTCAAGGTGGCAAGGTATCAGTCCAATAGATGTTCTTAAAAATACATTGGAATACGATAAATCCGTTCAAGAATTTAGCCTGTCTGAAATGCAGAAAAAAGAAAGTTTTATTTTAGAGTATGGGGCTAATGTTGACTCTGATAAACGACAACGTATTATAGATGACTTTAAACGGTTTTATCAAGAAAATGGCGGGATTCTTTTTCAAGAACCAGGTGTTTCCGTTAAAGACATGGAACGTAAATATTTTGCTGCTGACACATTGGCATCTGAAAAAGTTACTCGTTCTCGTGTTGCCAATGTATTTAATGTACCGACATCATTCTTGAATGATATTGAGGGTCTGAATTTTTCTTCAAATGAACAGATGATGATTCAATTTGTGCAGATGACTCTTACTCCTATAGTTAGACAATATGAACAGGAATTTAATAGAAAGTTACTTAATGTAGGGGAAAGAAAGAGCGGATTGTACTTTAAATTCACGCTCGGCGGTTTGCTTCGTGGTGACACAGCAGCTAGGACCCAACTATATCAGGTAATGCTGAGAAGTGGCGGAATGAAGCCGGATGAAGTAAGGCGGCTTGAAGATTACCCACCAATTGGCGGAAAAGCTGATGAACTTTGGATTTCTGGAGACATGTATCCGTTAGAAATGGACCCAAGTCAACGAAAGGGGGTGAAGACAAGTGGAAAAGAAGCTGAATAAATATTGGGAAATGAAAGCATCAGCAGACGAAAAGTCAGCTGATCTTTTTATTTATGGAGCAATTATTAGTGGTTATAAGTGGAATGACGCAGATGTAACGCTCTCGGAATTCAAAGAATCGTTAGAAGCATTACCTATAACTGTAAAAACACTTAATATGTACGTCAATTCCCCAGGTGGTTCTGTTTTTACAACAATAGCAATGATGAACCAGCTCGAGAGAATGAAAAGCAGAATGGTTTTAAATGCATATGTGGATGGGATTGCTGCTAGTGCTGCTTCCATATTAATCATGAAGGCTGACAATATTTATATGTACGAAAATACATTTTTAATGATCCATAAACCTATGATCTCACTTTGGGGTGCGAATGCGGTCGATTGCAGAGAACAGGCTGATTGGTTAGACAAAACGGAAGCAAAAACATGCATTCCAGCTTATTTATCAAAGGGAACCGACACGTTAACTGATGAAAAAGTAAAAGAATTGCTTAATGGAAAAGATAATTGGCTGGATGCAAATGAAGCTGCTGAGTTTTTTGATATCACTGTTTTAGAAGAAACGAAGGATGCCATTGCATGTGCCGATATTGAATTATTAAGTCGTTATAAAGATGTTCCTGGTGAATTATTTAAAGTTGAACAAAAGAATACAATTTCAGCTGAAGAAATGACATATAGAAAACAAATTGTAGAACAATCAGTAGCTAATCAAGCTTATTTAACAACAATTTTAGGGGGACTTTAGAATGAAAAATGTGAAAAACGCAAACTTACAAATGAATTGGTTTAAACCGGTAACAAGTCTATTAAAACTTGATCTTCAGCACTTCGGCGGCAGCACTCTTTTTGAGCTAAAACAAAACATGGCTACTCTTGGGCAACAACTCCAAAAATACGAAGGAGAACTTTCTCAAAAGGCGATTGACCCAACTGCCACCTTGGAGGATATTAAAGCCCTCCAAAAATCAAAAGAGGACATTAAAGCTCGTTTTGATGTAATTAAAGAGCAACATGATGTATTGGAAGCGGAGCAAAAAGCTAGATTCGCAGAAAACCAAAACATTCAAAATCTTGGAATTGCTGCAGAAAATGACCCGAAGCAAAAAGTCATTAAAGCTAAAGCTGAATTAATTCGTGCGACTATTCGTAATCAGGCTGTGTCAAAGGATGTTATGGCCGTTCTTGGTGATCGTAATAATACCGGCGGAGAGAAATTGTTACCAACGACAATGTCTGATGAAATTCTAATGGAACCTTTGGTCAAGAATCCATTACGAAACATTTCCACCTTCACAAACCTAATGAACCTTGAAGTGCCAAAAATTTCGTTCACATTAGATGACGATGATTTTATTGCGGATACAGAAACTGCAAACGAATTAGCGGTAACTGGTGATGTAGTCAAATTCACACGAAACAAATTCAAAGTGTTTGCTCCTGTTTCTGAGACGGTTCTACGAGGCAGTAACATAAATCTTGTACAAAGTGTGGAACGTGCACTTGAATCGGGCCTTGCTGCCAAAGAAAAGAAAGTATCTTTTGCTAAGACACCGAAATCTGGAGAAGAGCACATGTCTTTCTACCAAACTGGTGCGACAGCCATTAAAACTGTAAACGGCGCTGATATTTACGAAGCAGTTGTAAATGCTCTTGCTGATTTACATGAGGATTACCGTGAAAATGCTAAGGTTGTCATGAATTATGCAGATTATACAAAAGTGGTTAAGTTCTTAAATAACGGAAATTCAACTTATTTTGCTGCTCCTCCTGAATCTATTTGGGGAAAAGGTGTTGAGTTTATCGATGCTGCTTCTGAACCAATTGTAGGAGATTTTGCATATTCACATTTCAACTATGATTTAGATGTTTTGTATGAGCGCGACAAAAACGTTCGTACTGGTATCGAAGATTTTGTTTTGACTGCCTATGTGGATCATCAAATTAAGTTGAAATCTGCATTCCGTATCGCTAAAGTTGTCCCTGAAGCTTAATAAGGAGGGCTGTTCATGCCCGAATTGAGTGAAGTAAAAGAATATTTGCGGATTGATGGTAATGAAGATGATGTTCTTATTAGTTTGCTAATGGAAGCCGCAAAAGATTACTTATCCAATGCAGGGGTGACAGAGCGGGACAGTGCCTTATATAAGGTGGCTGTTATGCTTTACGTCACCCTTCAATATGAAAATCGTGACCCAGGGCAAAAAATAGAGAAGTTCAATATAGCCTTTCAGTCTATTATTATGCAATTAAAAACTTACTAAGAGGTGATTATTATGAAATATGAAGTGAAATCAGCATTTATAGATAAAAATACAAAAGAAGCATACGCCGTTGGTAGCCATTTTGAAACGGATAGCGAAGATCGAGCAGAATTCCTTCAAAAGAAAGGGTTTCTTGGGAGTGAAATTGATTCCACCGTAGAAACAATCCTTGATAAAAAAGCATCCGACATTATAAAGGCAATTTCCTCAGAGACTTCAAGAGAAGAGCTGGAGTCTTTACTTAAACAGGAAATTGAAGGGAAAGATCGTGTAACCGTTAAAGAACACATTGAAAAACTCCTAAAAGGTGAGGACGATGAATCCAGCGAAGCTTGATTGCCGCGTTGAAATTGGTCAAAACAAGTCGATTAAGAACCCAGAAACCAAGCTGAATGAAATGGTATGGATTCCCTTTCACAGTTGCTGGGCGGAGCGTTATGAACCCACAGGACGTGCATTATTTGAGGCTGCTGTATCTCATTTGGAAAATGAAGTGTTTTTTAATATCAGACCTAAAGATGGAATAACACCAGGGATGCTTTTGAAATACAAAGGCGAAGAATACACAATTGGCCCTGTGCGATATGGAACACGTAAGAAAAACCTGACCTCATTGCAATGTAGGAGGGTTGACTAGTGGTTAAAACTTCTCTAGAAGTCGATGGAATGGAAGAAATCCGGAAAAGAATCATTGAATTGGGCCTTAAAGGGTCAAGGATTCAAAATACTGCCATAAAGCAAGGCGGCCAGATTCTCGCAGATACAATGTATAAAGAAGTATCTGTTTCGGACATTAACCATACTCATATTAGGGATGATATTGTGGTAAGTGAAGTTAAGCGAATAAAAGGGATTCCTCACGTTCAAGTTGGACCGAGCAAGGAAACAGCTTGGCGGGCGCATTTTCTTGAATTCGGTACAATTTACATGCCGCCTAATCCGTTTATGCTTCGATCTGTACGATTATCAAAAGAAAATGTACAAGCAAAACTAAAAAGTGAGCTTAAAAAGGGGCTGGGGCTATGATTAATATGGAGGTTCCAGTTATTTCAGCTTTAGAAAATGGTTTATTAGATTCGGTCGGGGATAGGGTTTTTCGTTGGTTTGTACCGAAAGAGAATTCCAATGATTACCCTTATATTCGTGTCGCTGAATTGGATAATACCGATGAAGATTACCGGGATAACAAAGCTGTAGCTTCGGACATTTCCGTTCAAGTTGACCTATGGACTAAAGGTGACCCAGACATTTTACAAAACAGAATAGATCAAATAATGAAGACACTCCAATTCAAACGAATAGGGGTGTCTTCTTTTTATGAGGAAAACACTGGTGCGATGAGAAAAGCACTGCGGTATACATCAAAAGTGAATTTAGAGGAGGAATAAATACATGGCGATTGTAGGTTTACGTAATCTTGTGTATGCACCATTATTAACTGACCCTTCAGAAGGAAAAGCAACATACGGTGCTGTAAAACCATTTGCACCAGCCATTACAGCTGGAGTAGAAACGGCACAAGAATCTGCAACTCAATACGCAGATAATGGTCCAATTGATGTTATGACCCAAATTGGCGAAACAACATTGAGCTTGACTGTGGATGAAATTCCAATGGAAGTATTGGCTGAGATTCTTGGTCAGGAATTAAAAAAAGGAGTCATTGCATATAAACAAAGTGCTGTTGGTCCTTATCTTGCATTAGGGTTTGCTGGCAATAAGTCAGATGGTAATGAACGTGTTGTTTGGCTAACAAAAGGCCGTTTTTCTATCCCTTCTGATGAGTGGAATACAAAAACCGATTCACCAGAATTCCAAAACCAAGAAATCGAGGGTACATTCATCCGTCGTGATGCTGATGAGGTATTTAAAATTGTTGGTGACACTGCTGTTGCAGAGTTCGCTCCATATCGAGAAGAATTTTTTGAAGAAGTCTTTGATTATACAAAATTAGATACACCAATCGTGTAATGGTAAGCACTACTTCGGTAGTGCTTTATTTGTGTTTATTAGGAGGAGAAGAATGATATGGAAATCACTTTGATGATAGAAGGACAAGAAAAAACATTCACGCAATCATTCGTATCAGCAAAATATTACCGTAAGTCATTAAAGTTGCTTAAAACCTTAGAAGAGGGTGAATCAGATCAGGAAGCAACTTTGACCGAGCAGTATGAACTTATTGTAGATATTTTTGAAAAACAATTTACAGCTGATCAATTAGAGAATGGATTGGATGCACGAAAAGTTGATGAGGTTCTTTGGGACATTATTCGAAAAGATATCTTAGGTTGGAAGCCTTATTCAAAAATGAAACAAGATATGGAACAGGCGGAAAATAGTTTTTTAGCGGAAGCCCTAGAGAACCTAGGGAAAGCCAAATAAGACAAATTTATAACGATTTACTCGATACTTATGATCACCTTGTCAACAAAAGAGGGTGGCCGTTAAAAGATGTGGATGATATGGATATTCACTTTTATTATGAGCTGTTAAATCACTCATTAACAAAGATTAAGGACAGTGGATCTGCCAAAAGAAAAAGAAATAGGTTCAAAGATCAAAAAGTGGTTCCTATTGATGCCGTATTCTAGGAGGTGGAAGTATGGCTGAAGAGATTGGCTCCATGATAGTTCGCGTTGGTCTGGATGGAGCAGATTTTGACAAAGGACAGAAAAACCTTTTGCAAAAAATGAATCTCGTAAAAAGTGAAATGAAGGCTTCCCAATCCCAGTTCGGCAAATATGGGAATTCACTTGATGCCCTAAAAAGCAAACAAGTCATATTAGGGAAGCAGTATGCATTACAAGGTCAACAGGTTCAGGCATTAAAGAAAAAGTATGATGAATTGGCAAAAGCGCGCGGTGCTGATAATAAAGAGACTTTAGAAGCAGCGGCAAAACTGAACCGGGCAACTGCTTATTATAATACCCTTGGTCGCAATTTGAATGAAACATCTAAGAAAGTTGATACATTGAATTCTAAATGGCACAAAGCAAGCCGGGGGATGTCCACCTTTTCAAACAATATGTCAAGCACAGGAAATAAAATGAGTGAGTTTGGCAGGACAATGGCTTTGTCCGTTACTGCTCCTATTGCAGGTTTGGCTACAGTAGCTGTAAAAACAGGAATGAAATTTGATAAGGAAATGAGCAAGATTCAAGCCGTTTCGGGAGCCACAGGCTATCAGTTAGGGGCAATGAGGGACCAAGCTATTAAATTAGGCGCAAGTACAACAAAGTCCGCCTCAGAGGTTGCTACAGGCATGTTGGAAATGTCCAAATCTGGTTATGATGCGAATCAGGTGATGGGAGCAATGCCGGGTATTATCGCGGCAAGTGAGGCGTCTGGATCCGATATGGCTCAAACAGCTGAAGTTATGTCTTCAGCCTTAAATATTTTTAGTTTAAAGGCGGAGAAAGCATCTGAAGTAGCTGATATTTTAGCTGAAACAGCAAATGCTTCAGCCGCGGATATAACAGACATGCAATATGCGTTGAAATATGCCGGACCTCCTGCTGCAGCACTTGGTGTCAGTTTAGAAGAACTATCTGGATCTATCGGTATAATGACGAACGCTGGTATGAAAGGTGAACAAGCAGGAACCACTTTACGTTCTGCTTTGCTTTCGCTGTTAAATCCATCAGAAGCAAACAGCAAAATGATGGATACGATGGGGATTGCCATAACAGACGCTGAAGGAAACTTCGTAGGACTTTCAAAACTTGTTGAAAACCTTTCAGATTCTATGGAGGGTCAAACAGAGACCCAGAAGGCAGCAACACTTGCAAGTCTTGTGGGAAAAGAAGCGGTATCTGGAATGCTTTCACTAATGAAAGCTGGTCCTAAAGAAATCGACAAAATGACGGAATCACTTGAAAACTCAAGTGGTGCGTCTGCTAAAGCTTCTAAAATTATGAATGATAATTTTGCTGGAGCAATGGAAGCGTTAATGGGGACGATGGAATCTATTGGTATTCAAGTTTCAGATGTATTGACACCTAGTGTTCGAGATCTAGCTGAATGGCTAGGTAAAATGGGGGACAAATTCTCTGACTTGAGTCCAGAAGCCAAAAAGACAGTGATTATTCTTGGATTGGTTGCCGCCGGAATAGCACCTATAACACTCGGTATGGCTGCCCTGTTCAAATCCATAGGAATTGTATCGGGTGGATTGGCTACTGGCATAGGTTGGTTAGGAAAGTACCGAACTCAAACGGTTCTTACGAGTGCCTCGGTAAATACACTAAGCAACTCTGCAGTTGTAGCTTCCACCAAGATGAATACAGCCAATGCCGCAATGGCGAAGTCCACAAAGGGAATGGGGGCAGTACGCGGCGGAGCAACAGCTGCTGGAAGTGCCATGACTATGTTTGGCGGTAAGTGGGGAATGGTTGCAGGAATCGCGACAATGTTCCTGCCGGAAATATTAAAAGGTGGAAAAAGCCTTTTAGGATACGGTAAAACCGCAATAACAAGCGGTGGTAGTGTTGCAAGCATGGGAGCTAAGGTTTTTGGAGCTGCAAAAACCTTTAAGAACTTGGGTTCCATGTTAGTGCTTGCAAGGGGCGGATTAGCTGCTTTTGGTGGTCCAGTTGGTCTAGCTATTACCGGCGTTACTTTACTTGCCCAAGGTGGATACAAGCTATATAAGCATCTTAAAGAAGAACAGATTCCTAGGTTAACTGAGTTTGGTAATAAGGTTTCTGATTCAACGACTAAAGCAGTATTAGGATACAAAAAGCTGAATGACGATGCTACTGTTCAATTAAACCTCTTAGCTTATTCAGGAAAAGCAGTATCGCAGCAGATGGCAGATGATTTGGTAGGTACATTCAGTAAAATGGGCGGAATAATTTCGGCCAACTTAAAAAAGGATTTTGAAGACAGTACTAAACACATTCAAGGTTTATTTCAAGAAAGTAGCTGGCTTAGTAATAGTTACGAACAAGAATTGCTGGGGAAAATGGAAACAACTAACCAAGAGAAACTAGATAAAATTCAAAAGTATGAAGCGAGAGTTAAGGAAATCACGGATAGAGCTGTTGAGCAAAAACGAGAAACATCTCAATTAGAAAAGGCAGAAATTGCAGCAATCAAACAACAAATGATGGATATGGCAGTTAAAACGTTGTCTGAAGGCGAAGTAGAACAATTAGCTATCATGGAAAGATTAAGGCTACAATCTGGATCTATTTCAGCAAGGACGGCTGCCAAAACTGTAGCCGAAAGTAAGAAAGCGAAAGATGGGACAATTAAAGAAGCGAATGATAAGTATAACAAAATAGTAGCTGCAGCTATTCGGGAACGCGATGAGACAGGTTCACTTTCTGCTGAAGAAGCAGATGCAATAATCAGGGAAGCAGGACGCAAAAGAGACGAGGCTGTTGGTAAAGCCAAAAGTATGCATAAGGGTGTTGTTAAAGCTTCCAAGGCACAAGCAAAAGATCATATTAGCGATGTGAATTGGGAGACAGGCGAGGTTCTTAATGGTTGGGATAAAATGGTCGGCGGAATTAAAAAAGCTGTTGATTGGATTAAGGGGATATTTGGTGGCGGTAAAACGAAAGAGACTCCAACTTTAAAACCCCATGTACCTAAGAAAAAAACTACTTCTGAATATGCAAAAGGAACCCCATCAGGAGGGCACCCTGCTGATGGAATGGCCCTTGTTTCTGAGAAAGGCCGAGAATTAATCCATGACCCTAAAGTTGGTACGTATCTTTCTGGTTCCAGTGGCCCAGAGCTAAGACACCTATCTAAAGGAACTAGCGTTTTACCTAATAAGAAAACCGAAATGCTTCTAAAAAGTCATGGGTTCAATGGATATGAAAAAGGAACCGGTGATTACTTTGATTGGATGTTCAAAGGGCCCAAACACTTTTTAGGAAAAACATTTGAAAAATTCAATTTGAAAGACTCAGTGATTCCTAACTGGATGAACAAGTTAACCGGAAACCCAATTAGCTCCATGATGAATATGGGTTCAAATTGGATGAAAGGGCTACTGGGTCAATTCACATTTGGCGGCGGCGGTGAAGGTCCAAATATTTCAGGCGGTGCATCAGCTTGGAGAGGGCAAATCATGAAAGCGGCTGTAGCTATGAAAGAAAGCATAAATAACTCTGAATTAAATGGTATCATCGCTCAAATCCAAAGGGAATCAGGCGGCAATCAAAAAATCACTCAAAGCTCAGCGGTACGTGATATCAACACCTTGAATGGAAATCCGGCTCGTGGGTTACTTCAATACATTCCGCAAACGTTCCGTGCTTATTCAATGAGAGGACACAATAATATTTATTCTGGTTACGATCAACTCTTGGCTTTTTTTAATAACAGTACATGGCGAAGAGACTTACCTTATGGCAAGCGAGGATGGGGACCTAGAGGTACAAGAAAATATGCAACAGGTGGAGAGATTAATCATCACCAATTAGCAGAGTTAGGTGAGAACGGGTGGAAAGAGTGGGTTCTTACTTCTGAACCAAAATATCGAAAAAACAACTTAGGAATGTGGGCAGAGGCAGGTCGGGCATTGGGAGTACAGCCTCCACAAGGCAATGACAATGACAATGGTTCAATTATTTCCTATCTAGCTGAACAAGTGAATTTATTACGGGAAATTGTTAATAAAAATACAGATATCTATTTAGAAAAAAATCTAATAGGTACAGTATTGGATGATCGTGGAACAAAGAAATTAAGCACGAAATCCTTCAATAGGGGGATAAGGTAATGAGGTATGATTTAAAACTTGATTTCGGTGATGGGGAGCAGAGCCTTAATGATTTGCTCCCTAAAGTGCGTTTGTCATCATTTAGTCCAGAAGCTCCAATTGTGGACAGGAAAAGTTTAGCTCTTCCAGGTAGGAATGGTATTATATTGACCAACCAAAGAAAGACGGTTTACAAAGAACGAAAAATCGTCGTAAAGCTCCTAATAAACAGTAGAATTCCAGAGCAGTTCTACTTATGGAGGCATGAAGTATATAAGCTGTTGGTACGCGATGAACCTTACTATATTTCTAATGAATTTGAGCCCTATAAACGATGGCTAGTTATCTGTGATGGTAACTTTAATATTGATAAAGACTCAAGCAAGAACTTTAAGGAATTCGATGTGGAATTCACTTGTATAACTGGGTTTGCTGAATCTAAATTTATGGCCAATGAATTCTATAATCTCGGCGGAGAAATGTATGGTGTGGGTATGAATATTCCACAGGAAGATTTAGTATACCGTTTTAACAATAATTATAGTTTTAAAGTGTATAACGGCGGTGATGTTCGACTTTATCCCACTGAGCATGATTATAGCGTTGACTTAGTCTTGTCTGGAACGAATGTGAAAATTAAAAACAATAATACAGGTGAATACCTTACGATAAAAGGAAAATTGACTAATGCGAAAGTGATGATACTCAGACAATATGTAACGGTAAATGGAAAGATAGCCAAAACAGAAGGGCGCTTTCCGTCTTTGATCCCTGGATATAATCAAATAGTAATTACAGGTGCAAATAAAAGTAGCGTTGACTTTATCACGCGTTTTTATTTTAAGTAGGTGAATAAATGATTAAAGGGATAGATGTATCACATTGGCAAGGGACAATAAATTGGAATAGCGTAGCAAATGACGGAGTAGAATTTGCCTTCATTAAAGCGACCGAGGGCACGAGCTATTTTGATCCGGTTTGCACAACCAATGTTGCTAATGCAAAGGCTAATGGAATTAAAGTTGGGGTATATCATTTTGCCAGATTTTCCTCTAATGCAGAAGCACTGGCAGAAGCTCAATATTTCTTTAATCGGATTAACGGCTTAGAACTGGATTTACCACTAGTTCTCGATATCGAAGTTGATCAAGGTGACATTGGGAAATCTGCATTAACAGCTGCGGTTAGAACATTCTTGGACTATCTTAAATCTCAAGATAGGAAAGTAATGATATACACCTATTATTCCTTTTATACGAACGATATCAATGTAACCGGATATCCTTTATGGATAGCCAGATATGGAGTGAATTCTCCAGGTATTAATGATTGGACCATATGGCAATATACAGATAGCGGTAGTGTAAAAGGAATCAACGGAAAAGTCGATGTGAACAAAGCGGTTGACTCCTTTTTATATGGACTAACAGAGGAACCTCCAACTGATCCTGAAACACCAGATTTACAAGTTACAGGAGATACTGCGTATAGTGTCACAAAGGACGTTTTCCTTAACCAAATGTTTATTGAAAATAAACATACGGGGGAACGTGTGGAAATATTAGGTGTAGAACCTATAATCACGGATGGATTGAATGGTAAGAAGGAGTTAACTTTCACTATTTCACTTACTAATGAAAATCAAATCGAATATGACATGCTGATCAATGATAACATCCTTGTAATCGATGAAAAACGATTTAAACAGCAACGTTATATCATTTTGAATGTAGATGCAGACCATATCGATTTTTCTAAAACGATATCAGCTCAACATACTTATGTGGCAAGGCTTGTAAACAATGATGTATCAGGAACAAAAACAGGTTCGTTAACCTTAGGAGCAGCCCTAAACCATGCCTTAAAAGGTAGTGGTTTTTCTTATGTCTTAGCAAGTGACACCAAAGGTATTAAGCCGTTAGAACAAGAGAACTTTGGTAATCAAAATTCCATATCTTTAATGGACGAGATTATAGAAGACTACAAAATTGAGTTGGACGTAAATAACACAAAAATTTACGTTTACAAAAAAATGGGCAAAAGAGTAAATTATTTGATGGACACTCGTTACAATGTATCAGGATTGAAAATATCATCATCTACACAAAATAGCACGACAAGAGCATGGGGATATGGCAAGCAGGATGATAAAGGAAAATATCTTTTTGACCCAGTTCTATATATTCATCCTGAAGAAAAAGATTTTCTTATTGACGGGTATCCGAGATGGGCAGAACCCATTCGAGATGAGAAGTATACAAAAACCTCCAGTATAAACGATGCATTGGAGAATCTTGTTAATCCATATCCGGAAATTACAGTAAATGCTGATTTGGAATTATTTTATGACCCGAAATTAGAAGAGTTAGAAGAACCATTTTTCAAGGGCGATAGTGTCGGAATGATTGCAGATAAAGGAAATGGTTCTACGTATGAAGATGAGTTGCGGATTGTTCAGTTAAGTTATAATCCACTCGATCAATATAGCAAGCCAGATTTAACCTTCTCCAATTTCAGAAAAGACATTTACGATATGCAAATTGATGACAAAGTAAGGATTAGACGGCAAGAAAAGTATTTCCGCAATATAACAGGTGGCATTAGAAACAATCTGCCTCAACAAGTAAATATGATGCTTACATTCAATGGATCTAATTGGTTCATAAATTCAAGCAATATCTCGACAGGAAGCGTGTCCGTTGTAGGAGACGCTATTTTAGTGTCTACAGGTGGATTGGACATTAATGTAACAAGCGCAATAGTCAATGAAGATGTGAAATTAAAAACGGCAGGGTTTGATGCTACAACGGACTTCACATCAACCAACAATACCGTGAAGGTTAACTTGATAAAGGCTGGAGCCATTGCTTCACCGTTAGTTAATGTCCCTGCGAATAGTCAAATATCCTTGTCCGTATTTCAACAGTAAAGGAGTGACAAGATGACGATAAGATTAATTAAAACTCATGATCCCACAAAAAACGCTCGGCTTATTGCACAAATAGATGAGAATGCATCAATAACTGAGCGTGGATTAAACGATAATGAGGAAAAATTAAAAGATCATGAATCGAGTGAAACAGCTCACCGTGCAAAAGACATCATATATGAAAATCGAAATGTTCATTCTGAGTTAACTCAGATACAAAGTCGAATAGACAATTTAATTTTGAATACATCCGGTAATGACATTACTGAAGTGGTTGATGCAAGGGTGGATTACACAGGTAAAATATACACTACCTTGAAATCCTTATTAGATAACTATCTTCCTAAAGTAATAGCAAATGAAAAGCAGATAACTGTTCTGCTTCCATCCAAAAGCAAAATTGATCGTTTTTGGTTAGATCCATTGGATTTTGGCGCAGTTGGTGATGGTGTAACTAACGATAGCGCTGCATTTTCTAAAATTGAGGGAGGATATAATAATCAAATTGTAAACCTTAATGAAAAGACTTTTGTGGTTACAGCTTTTCCGAACAAAAATAAATATGCAAACGGCACATTTAAATTAGCAGATGGCAGCAAAACTTTATCTGCAGATTATTCTTTAGTAGCTCGGACAGGAAATAATTCGAGTGTCTACTTAGGGAAAGATGCAGGCAAAAATTCGCTACTGTACAATTATGAATCTGCATCATTAGGATCATACAATAATGTAGGTATTGGCTATGAAGCTCTTTTGAATAACGTCAAGGGATATAGAAATACAGCTGTCGGATATAGAGCTATGAAAAGCAACGTACAAGGCTATAACAATGTTGCAATTGGGGATTATGCTTTACACGATAATGTTGGGGTCCATACAAATAGTGACGATGATGCTGGAAGCAGAAACACAGCAGTCGGAACAAATGCAGGGAGATACAATACCACTGGACGAAAAAACGTCTACGTTGGCCGAAATGCAGGTCATGCCAGTACTGTGGGGAGCCATAACACGGCTCTTGGGTACAATGCATACAGTGGAACAGTGACAGAGGGTGTTGCTCACGATGTGAAAACTGCGAGTTTCAATACTCATGTTGGATATAATGCAGGATTTAATACAAATGCGGACTTCAATCAAACCTTAGGATCCTTTGCTCTTTATGAAAATGAAACAGGAAAAGCAAATGTAGCAATTGGCCATCAATCCAATAGTTCGGATGTAAATGCTAATAACAATGTTGCGATCGGTGTCGATGCCATGAGAAATCACAAAGATGATGATGGTCATGATAATACAGCAATTGGTACACAATGCATGCTTAACATTGTCACAGGTAATAGCAATACGGCTGTTGGTCGTAATGCTCTGTCTACGACAATCGCAGGCAATAAAGCTAATAATTTCACTGGATGTGTAGGGCTAGGAGCAAACACACGTATTTCTGGTGATTATCAAATGCAACTTGGTAATAGTGGAGTTACGGTGTATTCATATGGAGCTGTTCAAAACAGGTCAGATATAAGAGATAAAGCTGATATTCAAAATACTACATTAGGAATTGAGTTTATAAATAGATTACGTCCTGTGGACTATAGATGGGATTACCGAGATGACTACGTGGAATTTTATGAAGAAGAGGACGAGTTTGGTCAACTCATTACAAAAACACGAAAACTTGAAAAGGATGGCAGCAAGAAACGGATCCGATATCATCATGGCTTAATTGCTCAAGAAGTACGAGCAGTTATGGATGAAATGGGAGTGGATTTTGGCGGTTATCAAGACCATAGTATCAACGGCGGGGATGATGTTTTATCAATTGGCTATGAGGAAATGGTTGCCCCTCTAATTAAAGCAAATCAAGAGATGTTTGCAATGATCCAAGATTTGCAGACTAGATTAGGTGAATTTGAAAACAAACAAGCACCAGGGGAACCATCAGTCTAAAAAGGAGGGAACGGTTAATGACAGAAAATGAAATATTCAAAAGTGGAAAGATGTCTGTTGATGTTGCTCCAAGGACTGTGGGTATATTAAAGACATCCATTCAATTTAGCACTCAAGATCAAGGAACTGCAAAATTGATCTTTTCTTTATCAAAAGATGGTCTACCCCTACCATTAAGTTCAGCTGCCACAGCAAAGATTTTCTTAAGAATGGCTGATGGAAGTGTGTTTGAAAAAACCGCATCCATTGTGGATCAAATACACGGAAAACTTGAATACGTTTTGGAAGAAGAAATTTCTCATCCTGGATTAGCAAAGGGAGAATTGAATGTTAATTACGCAAATGGTCAAGCCTTGTCCGTTTGTAAATTCTCCTTTAACATCGATGCATCATTAATGGACCAGGACATTGTTCCTTTAGCTGAATATTATGTAAAAAACTTCAATACCCTTCAAACGGATATTGAGGAAAGGGCAGCCGTTATTAATGATACAGTTGATGAGTTGCAAGAAAAGGTTGATGGGTTTGAAACAACAGCGATAACTTTAGATCCTAGACTTACGACAGTTGAAGGAAAAGTAAATACTGTTACCACACAGTTGGCAAAAACCGTGAAGAAAATAAATGGTGTTGCACCTGATGAAAATGGAAATGTTGTACTAGATAGTGGTGCAGGAGATATGACAACGGGAAGCTATTCTGGCGAACCTGTTGAATTAACAAGTCCTCCATCTTTATTCGACGTGCAATCTATAAACGCAGTGGATATTCAGAAAACGTCGATTACTATTGAATGGCCAATGTCATTAAGTGATTCATTTGATAGCTATAAAATCTATAAAGATAATGTGTTGATTGCGACCCTTCCGTATACACAACGATCCTTTACAATTACAGATTTAACCCCATACAAAGACTACACCATTAAGGTTGCTGTCGCTGATGAAGCCGGCAAAGTTACGACAGGGACAACTAAAGTCATTAAGTCTAAAGGGTATTTCTTGGAAATGAATGGTTTCCCGGATGTGTATCTAATGCTTCCCTCTTTAACTGTCACGGAATTCGTCATGGAATGTAAAATTAATAAACCTGAAACAGCCGTAAAGAAATTCATCTTTGATGGTCGCTTACCTTTATCTTTAGGTGAGATAAGCACTGCTAATAATGTGGAAAACTACGGTTCCTATTTCCCGAAAGTTTTCGTGAATGACATCCAGGTTGGAAACAATACAAAGTGGTTTGACACAGGTGTTCCAATCACCTTTAAATGGCAAAAACCAACGGGCGCATCAACAGGAACTATGAAGGTATTCAGTAACTATCTCGGGAAAGAGCAAGCAGCTGGGGAAATTTACAGCATCAAAGCCTACAATGGTGCCGCCTTACTTGCACATTATGATTTTAGGACAGGAACCTATAATGATTTGTCTGGAAACAATAATCAATTAGCTTATACAAGTGGACGATTCAGATAAGGAGGGGAGCGAATGAAGGCACTCATTAAAACAATTAAAGATAAAGCAGGAGAATTTTACCCTGTCACACACGCAACGGCCGTTTTCTATAAAAAAAATATGACGGTCGCAAAAAAGATTCAAGAATTAGAAGATCTATTGGCAAACAACATTAACATGAATTATTTAAAAAATACGGAAACAGCACAAGCGCAAACGGGTGAAATTTTACAATACATTCGTGGCGTATGGAAATCAAAACACATCGGCGGAAATATGAACGTTGATTTAGAAATATATGGACTCAAACAAGGTTACCCAGTGGAAAAACCATACACGGCAGCCGATTACCAAATTGCCTTTGATAATATGCAAGGATTGAATAAGGCATTGCAGGAAGCGAGTGCATTGGGTTATTCCCAGGTAACCTTGCCAAAAGGAACCTATGCATTTTGCTACCCGTATCCAGTTATTCTCCCAAGTAACATTACCTTAAACTTAGGTGGTTCCAAAATCAAGGTTATGTTCGAGTCAGGTAAGCGATCTCCATATGACTCGTCTACGGCGGCAATTTATCTACTAGCAGGTAACCTATTCGAGCTTAAGGGTGTAACCAACGCTCATATAACGAATGGGATTGTTGAAGGTGATATTTACGAAAGAGACTTTACAGATGCAAATGAGAAGGCCGCAGAGCATACTTACGGTATTTCCATTAAGGAAGGGACAAGTTATTGCTCTGTTACACATCTAGAGATACACGGGTTCATGGGTGATAATATTAACTTTACGTCAGGTGGAAAAGTTAGGAATGCCTTTAACACAGGAGCTATTCTAGGCAGCTTAGATCCTACAACTGGCGCAACAATTGCCGGAATAGTAGGGACTACAACTACCATGTATACACCTATACAAAACTTACCTTTGCCCGTATCAGATTATCAGGTATTTTCATTGGCTGGGCAAGGGTACAATCGGACAACTTCATTAACTAATAAATACGTGGATGTTTATTATTATGATAAGGACGATAAATTTTTAGGTAAATTACTAAACCGAAAAGTTCATACCCCAATCCCGATAGCGAGAAAAGCAACGAAGTATCGGATGGTCTTCTACAATGAGACAGACACAGCCAAGAACTTCAATATCTTTATGAACTACGGTGGGGATTGCCATCATAATGTTGTTGAGTCCAATGAGATTTATAACGGTCACCGTGGCGGCATCACTCTAGGTGGATCATATAACATCATTCAGAATAACAACATCCGTGATAACGGAAAATCAGACTATGACTTTGCCTTCTTGGATGGCTTTCCAGCATTCAATGATTCGACTCGATACGCAATTAACCAAGAGGACTCTTTCGGAGACAATAATTCCGTTTGTTACAATCATATATCTGGAGGATTTCATGGGCTACTTCTTCGTGGGTATTCTCAATTTGTAGATCATAACGTATTCGATAGCCTATCTGGTTCGGCTATTGTACTATATGACGTGGAATACGCAGCTGTTACGAATAACTATGTACAGCAAGGATTGACATCCTTGTTCGGAACTACCTTACCGGGTAATGTTATCATCACAGGAAACTGGCTAGGCGGTGGTTTTCAAAATCAGAAAGCAACTACTTATGAAGGAATTTGTTCGGATAACTTTATACTAAGCAGAATAGAATCAGGATCATTGAGGTTTGAAAGAAATACAATCTTAGTCAAACAATTGCCTGTGGGATTGACTGCAGGATTTTTGGGAAGCAAGTTCTATAAAAATAAATTCATTGCCTCTACGGTAACGGATATAGTAGTGACAGAAGTTCTGCCTACCGGAATGATATTAGAGGAAAATGAATTTATTAACTGTAATATTATTTTTAATGCAAGGGACAATGCCGTTACCTTTAAAAAGTGCACTTTTAAAAATGGGAAGACAAGCACAACAACTACTCCAAATACTCTAATGATAGAGATGGAGAATTGTGATTTCACGGATCATCTTATTGAGCCAAGAAACGGCACTGTAGTAGACTCTCTTAAGTTTACAGTTAAGAATAGCCGTATAAATTTTACATCATCCTATGCTCTCACTTATCTATTTAGCATCGTGAATGCAAATGCTGTAAATGCATTTACTTTCAAGTTTAGTAACAATACGGTAAAGATTGATAATCCGGCAATTACAAGCTTTATCAAGTATGGTTATAACTATTCTAACTCAGTTAATCATGAAATCTTTTCGAATAGCTTTGAGTACACGGGAGCAGGCGTGGTAACTGCGGATTTGTTTAACTTGACATCAACAAACAACGCATTTTATTCAGGGAATAAACTTACCAATATTGCATTAAAGACAAACCTAAGTGATGCGAAGATTAAGCTTTATAATCCGTACAAGACGACTTTGGCTGCTCCGATTTCAGGATACTATTATTTAGGTGAGAAAGTAGAGATATCCATTCCGGTCGCGGGCGGTAATATTGGTTGGATCAACTTAACTGAAGGTTACGCAAATGATACAGCTTGGGTCACAACTACACCATACGCTTTAGGTGCAAGAATCTATGTGGGGACAAACGTCTATCAGGCTACTGTCGCAGGAACATCCGGGGCGACTGCACCGTCTCACACAACGGGGACAGCTGTGGATGGAACTGTTACGTGGCAATACATGGGACAAAAAGCAAAGTTTAAATCGTATGGAGCAATACAAGCTTAGAAAAAATTAATACGCAAATCAGTATGAAGATGTTGACATAACAGTCGAAACGTTTTTAAGACTCAATCATGAGGTTGCTCATTGATGACTACTTAAGAAAATATACAGTAAGCCTATCCTTTATTATCCATATAAATTATAATGTTCATTATTAAGAATAATTTACTTGGAGGATGGAGGAGGTAGTGGTTTACTTTATTTTCAATAGAATAAGGTATATTGAGCCAATAAATCATAAAAACCAGTTAACATTAACTGGTTTTTATGATTACAATGATGGGAAGTGAATTCTTAATTAAGAACTAATTTATAAGGAGACTCATTATGGAACTTTCAAAAAACGATACGAAACTACTAAAGGGAGTAGGGATCTCACTTATGCTACTCCTTCATCTTTTTGCAAGGAAAGAAATTGAAGGCTTGTATTATTCACCTTCATTAAATGGAAATCCATTAGTATACTATGTCGGACTAATCGGTGATGCATGCAGGCCAGTATATTTGTTTGCGACTGGATATGCGTTTTATGTAATGTTCAGTAGTAACAAGAAAAACTTTATTTTTAGAAACTTTAGCAGACTTTTGAAACTTTTGGTGAATTTTTGGATTGTCTTTCTAATATTTGTTCCACTAGGTTTTTATTTAGGAAAAGACACAACGTTCACATCAAGTTTCTCTGAATTCATATTGAACTTGTTTCTTTTGTCAAATTCCTACAATGGAGCTTGGTGGTTTTTAAAAATATATATTATACTTGTTCTTATTTCTCCTCTAATAATAGCTCTAATAAAAAGTGAAAATTCAAAAGTTATATTTTTAGTTTCAGGAAGTATTTATTTTTTATCTTATATACAAAGATTTCGCCCACTTTTCGAATTTCATGATAATAGCATTTTAGCTACAATCGTTGAAACAGTTGCCTTGTTGGGCACTTCTCAATTTTCATTTGTGGTTGGCATTATCTTTGCAAAAGAATTACTTTATTCCAAAATACACTCGAAAGTTAGTAAAGTTAGATATAAAAATATATACGGATGTCTAATTGTACTAACCCTATTTATAATTCATGGATTTATTGAATCAGCTATTATAGGTCCTATTAATGGAATAACAATAGCTATTGTTTTTACTTTAATGAACAAGAGTAAGGTCGTTGAAAGCATAATTGGGTTTCTTGGTAAGCACTCCACAAACATTTGGCTTACTCATATGTTCTTTTATATGACTATTTTCCCCAACTTGACGTTTGCTCCTAAAATACCCATCCTAATTTATGTTTGGTTATTTACCTTATGTATTGGTTCATCTTATGTTATAAATTTAATATATAAACCAATAACCCAATTAATTGATACTAAACGAAAAGTAGATAAAAGTTTACCGCAGGTTGAAAGTAAAGTTCAGGGTTTAGGATAACTAGTCTGTTTTCAAATGTGAGATTAAAGTTGCTTTATTTATTACTAAAATTCAAGTCGTCCCTACGGGGCGGCTTTTTATTATGAATAAATTTCATCCTAGACATATATACAGAGTGAATTTTTATGTTAAAGGGGGTCATGAACATTGGAGGGGTTCAACATGGAAAAGAAAGTCCAAGAACATGACATAATGCTGAATTCAGAAATTTTACCCAGGGTCGAAATCTTAGAATCGAAACAGGAATCTTTAGAAAAAAGTCAATTAGCTACTAGTCAAGAAGTACAAGCATTACGTAATGATTTGTTATCTGTACAAAAGGGGCAGGTGCAGTTAGAAAAAGGACAAAAAGAATTGGAACTTACTATGGTAAAAGAAGGGGAAGCTAATCGGAAAATAATGAATGAAAATAAGGACTTATCGAATAGGCTTCTTGATCACGTACTAAAAAAGGATGAAAAAGAAACGGAGGTTGAGGAAGAAGCTAAGAAAAGGAAGGATGAGAACGAAGCAAAACTGAAATCTCAGAAGTGGGAAATCATTGGCAAAGTCGGTTCCATCCTTGTAGGGTCAGGCGGAATTCTATATGTCATTCTTCAATCTATTCAATAGAAGGAGCTGTTATTTATGGATAAATCAAAACAATATGTAGCAATGATTGGCGGCGCCCTGGGAGCGCTGCTTTTATTTTTTCAGGCGTTAGGATGGGAAATATCATGGTTTAATGCAAAAACGATCGATACATTTTTAAACTTTTTATTGGCTGCTGTCCCTTTGATTTTTGCATTGTACGGTGTCTATAAAAACCAATATATCGTAACGAAGAAAGCTCAGGTACAAGAAAAGGTCTTGAAAAAGAACGGATTGAAATAAGCTGCCCATGATCAGGCGGCTTTTTATTATGAATTTAAATTAAAAGGAGACGATGGAAAATGACAGTAGCATTGCAAACTTTATTAGATCGTTCAAATAAAAATATGGGTTCCGGTATGAATTCAGTGGTTAAGACCTCCGCATTAGAAATGATTAAACGGGCTTTTAAAGAAGGTATCTATGCTCAAATTAGTGCCGGCTTTAGGTCGATGGAAGAACAGGCCGCGTTATATGGTCAAGGTCGTTTTTATAGCTACAAGGGTAAAAACTATTCCAAACTGTCTGAGCCGAAGGTGACAAAAGCATTGCCAGGGCAATCATTCCACAACTACGGAGTAGCTATTGACTTTTTTATTGTCAGTGATGATGGTAAGAATGCAATATGGACCATTAATGCGAAATGGAGACGTGTCGCTGCCATTGGTAAAGAGTTAGGTTTTAAATGGGGCGGGGATTGGACAGGCTTTAAAGATTATCCTCACTTGGAAATGACGGGCGGATTATCTTATGCGCAGATGCAATCAGGTAAAAAGCCAAGTCTTACTTTAAAGTTCAAGGATAATGAGGCACCGGTTGTCGTCGAGCAGCCGAAAGATGAGGTGGTCTCAGAGGTCACCAAGGAGCCTTCGAAGAACAAAGGAGATAGCACAATTATTTCCATGCAGAAAACGTTAAATAGTCGATATGAAGCAGGTCTAGTTGTGGATGGCATTAATGGACCTAAAACACAAACAGCGCTGATCACAGCGCTTCAGACTGAACTGAATAAGCAATTCAAGAAAAAACTTATTGTGGATGGAACATGGGGGGCTAAAACTAAGGCGGCCATTGTTACCCTTGAAAAAGGGGCAAAAGGCAATCTAACTTGGATTCTACAGGCTGCGCTTTACACAGAGGGATATAGTCCTGGATCACTTGATTCCATCTTTGGAAAAGCTACAGAAACGGCATTAGAAAAATTTCAGAAAGCTAGAAAGATTACTGCAGACAAAAAGGCGGGAAAAGCTTCGTTCAATGAACTATTTGCGTTATAAATAAATCATTGAAAAAGAATGTTTATGTTTTTAACTCAAAATGTCCCACAAAAAAAGCCCTCTGTAAAGAAGGGCTTTTTTTATCGACTATCAACAACATAGTGATATTGTGTAATAAATTCATCTGTTATGTGAGAATTTTTACCTGGTTTATAAACCCTATCCCAAGGTCCTCCTTCAAGATGTGTTCTTTCAACTAATTCAGTAGCACTTTCTTCTTGGAAATCCTCTATGACATTAACAATACAATCTAATGCAACTAATCCGTGTTCGGATGAGGCTATTTTCATGAAAATTGGTGTTACAGCTTTTATATCAGCTGAAATTCTTATTATTTCATCTTCTTTATAATCAATAACTCCACTACCATGTACTTTAAACTTATGGAAGACTGTCTCCACTACTGGACCGTATTTATAAGCAACAATTGGATCGGTAAATAATTTTTCACCAGTTCTTAACAAAAATCTAGAATAAGAATAATATAAAAGTTTTTGCAGTTTAAGGTGAGACATAGGCAATGCCGATAAGATAAATTTAGCGACATCATATGCTCTCAATTTTTGATCCTTTGAAATTAAATCAATAAATACCTCTGTATCAGAAGAGATGGCCACATCATTAAAAAATGTATCTTTTTCAACAACAGAGTTCCAATCAGTGGAGTCCGTTGATAGCTTGTGTATAGCCAATTGAACATCTCCACATCTTCTCTTAACTCGTTTTGTAAAATCGTGAATAATATCTTTTTGTAATTTTTCTTCTGCAGAGTAATGCCAACCGATTCTTACACCACTAGTGTAGTCACTGACAATTGCAATAAAGTGAAAAGCCATTTATCATTCACTCCTTTCAATTTTCTATAGATTCTTTATATATTTCCGCCCATTTTGTGTACTCTTGTTTATGAAGTGAGTGGGATATCTCATTGTTAGTTGTATCCGAAGGGTTCCATATTTGTAATTCCCAAGGGAAATAATTATTGCTTTCACCGTAAAAGTAGATATGGGTAGCTTTATAATCACCTTTAGATGCATTGGTTTTCTTAATTTTAATGAACTTTGACATGTCATTACAAAGTTCATTAAACTGCTCGCAATTATGATCAAAACCATCAATAATTATTCTGGTGCCTAAAAGGTCATTTAAACATTTATTTATTGCATATTTTCCATTTCCGTCTTTGCCGACTTGGTAATATTTCAACTTATTAACAATTGACTCTTTTTGTTTAACTCTTAAACGTAAATCGAATGTTTCGTATGTGAAATCCAAATCAGTTTCAATTGTTAATTCTTCTAACTCAGTTATGTAATCTTTTACTGTTGAATAAAAGCTGTTGTCCAGTATAAATACTTCCCTTTCGTCAATAGTTTTACACATCACATGACGAACTTGTTTCTTGTTTAAATTAAGTAGTTCCATTCTGGATATTCTTTTCCACTTTCTGGAGAATTCATCATGCATACTATGAATCTTTAATACTATTTCTTCTATAACGTTGTAATGGCAATAGGGTACTTGCTCGGTAACTATTGAGGTCTTAAAATAAGATTCCATAATCTTTCGTCCTTATAAGGTTAATACGTTTAATTATAATACTTATAGATAAGATTAACTAGAATTACTTTCACTTAAGACCATAAAAGACCACAAAAAAAGAGTTAGACCGAAGTGTCATTCAGAATACTTCGGTTTAACACTCTTCACTAACTCCGTAATATCATTTTCCCCGTTATAAATCACCTGATCAATTCGGAAGTCATCACTCGCAGCAAAGTTATTTTTAATCTGCTGAATCCACTCATACGCGGCAATGGCAGCCGCCCAGTCCGGATCCTTTTTGAATTCTGAATTCCTCACTGAAAAGCTGCCACTTTGCATGAATTTACTTCCTTTAGAATGTAAGTACACTTTGATATTTATGTTCATCGCTTTTTAAACTGCGACATTTTGGCTGCTATCTTTTTTAGACACCATCATGATACCAGCAATAAGGAGCATTATCCCCGGGATAAAATAAATGGATAACGTGTAAAGCACACCCATGACTAAGATAAAGATACCCCACCCACGACTATTCATTTTAATTTTAAAAGTAGCTACCCAAATTAATACGAGCAACGGAATAGAGAGGAGTGAATAACCAACTAGATACAAAAATATAAAGTAATCGGCATCATCAGCAGCTGGTGCAAATCCTGTGAAGAAAGTAATAACACTAACGATAAACCATCCAATAGTTAAGAATATGGTGGCGATAAGTGACAATGTAAACTCTGTAGATCGATTCATAAATGAAGTCCCCTTTTTTATAAAATTATACTGTAAGAAATCAGAATATAAGTCATCTTTTCAATTATCCTCCTCATATAAATCATCGACTTTCACGTCTAATAATTTAGCCAATTTAAATGCTTTATCGATCGTTGGATAGTTTCTCATGTTTATCCAATTTGAAATTTGTTGTGATGAAACCCCTAACTTTTCGGCTAAATATTTACTTTTCAGACCTCGTTCTTTAATGATTTCTCCTATTAAGCATTTCATCTCATCACCCTATAAAGTTATTCTCTTTTACAAGTGAATATCCCTCTATAAGAAAATCTGTAAAAAAATATAAGTTTTTTTATACAGACAAGCAATATTGGGCGGAGTTCGGAATATTCTTAAGCATAGTCTTTAACGGACGGAGAAATAGAACAGTTGAAATTGAGGTTCAAACCGCACAAGCGCTATAAATTATGGCAATCACTTTCTATTCCAAACAACTACAACTATTTACTCCGTAAATAATAAGGATGGTGACGAAATGATTGTAGAGATTGCAAGCACTTTGGCATTCGGGGGTCTCGCTGGATTTTCTTATGTAAAATCGAACGGAAAAAAATCTGTAAAAAGTGACTCAGATAAGATTTTAAAAATATTCAATAATGCTGGTTTAAACAAAGGTGGCGAAACAATAAGGATAATTAGGAAAGAAGAAATTGAAAATGGCATGATGTACGTTTTCCAATTACCGCTTGGTTTAGGATCCGACGAAATCATTAGCAAAAAAAAGGTGTTAGAAGACGGACTAAATACCAGGAGCCGCCTTACAGAGATTCATTTCAGGGATATTAAGAACATTAAACACCTAAAGTGGGATAAAACAATTTTAAAACAGTTAAAAAAAATATTCACCAAAACCCAAATGATTAATAAAGAGGTCGAAATTGAATTTGACGGAACGTTACGTTTAAAGGTGTATCACAGTCCACAGGAGGAGAAAATCCCCTGGGAGGAAACCCTGCTGCAACCTGGAACATGGAAGGTGCTTATAGGAAAGAAGCGGGCCGAACTAATTTATCATGACTTCGATAAAACAAAGCATTTAATTATCGCTGGTGTACCCGGTTCCGGAAAAAGCGTGGTAATGAAGCTGATTATTACAAGTTTGATATTATCGCAGCCTGATAACGTTTCATTTTCCTTGATTGATTTAAAAGGTGGCCCTGCTTTTGCGAGGTTCAAGGATTGTAAACAGGTTGAAAACTTCGCGGTAAATAATAAAGAAGCTTTAGATGTACTGAAAAAGGTTGAAGAAGATATGGAAAAGGTGTACCAGAATGTATTGGTCGCAAAAGGGTTTGAGGATATAACCGAAGCTGGAATAAAAGAAAGGCATTTCCTTGTCATTGATGAAGCTGCGGACCTTGCAGGGGATAAAGAAGCGGTTGAAATATTAACGAGTATAGTTCGCAAAGGTAGGGGTAGTGGTCATTACGTGGTATATGCAACCCAATATCCAACAGTCCAAACGGTTGCCAGCCAGATAAAAAGGAATATTAAAGCCCGTTTAACTTACGTCCTGGATAGTGCCATCGCTTCCAATGCAGTCCTGGATACTAATGGCGCTGAAGAACTGCCAGAAACACCAGGAAGAGCAATTTATAAAGTAGCAAAAATGAAGCATTTTCAAACTATATTGATTGAAAACAGCGAGATAGAAAAGCAAATCAAACCTTATATAAACATCAAACCAAGAAAGGAAGAGATAAATGGAACAAAGAAAACTGGAACAAACAACACTGAAACATCAGAGAATGGAAAACATCCTTTGGAGTTTAAAGCGATTTGATTATTTAACGCAAGCTCAAATACAAACCATTCATGATCTAAAGGGCGAGAGGAACGCAAACCGTATACTCAACAGCATGACCGATTATATTTGTTCATTCAGGAATGGGTTAGAAAAGGTATATTACTTGAACAAAAACGGCCGTGAATTAGTGGATCACGACGTAATTAGAAAGAAAACGGCGAATGCGGAACATTTTATCACACGAAACCAATTGTGGATACATCAAAGAAGGCCGAAAGATTGGGAAAATGAGGTCGAAGTAAAGGCTGGAGGTGTTTGTCTTATATCTGATGCCAAGACCTCGCAAAACGGTATTCCAGTCTTTATAGAAGTGGATATATCACAACCAATGCAAGTTAACAAAGCGAAGATTGAAAAATATAAAAAGATTCAAATGTTATCTAAAGATCCTTTTTATGTGGTGTGGGTTACGAAATTTCCAAGTCGCAAGAAAAAGTTAATGGAATTATCTGCAGGATTAAAAGGTCATGTTTATACGGTGGAGGAGATTATATGAAGATAGAGGATGAGCTTTTTAACGACATGGTTATGTTGGCTAAATTAGGATTTGAAAGTTTATCAGAGGAAGAAATACAAGAATGGTACGGAAGTGATTATTATAAAAAACTAAAAAAATACCTTTTTGAATGTGGATACTAAGGAGTGGATCATATGACATTCTTATTCGGAACATTATTTAGAATCAGCGTGATTGCACCGACTACTTTATTATCTATACTTTTCTTATTCAGCCTAATGATCATTTTCAAACCAACACGCTGGTATTGCATCGGTACGTTATTTGCTTTCTTATTCGTATAATTTGCCAGGTTCAAAATGAACTTAACAAACTCAGTAAAGGGGGAGCGAAAATGAAATTTTGGGCCATTGCTTGTCAATTTGAAAAAGAATCATTTTTTGATTTTGATAGTTACGGCATTGTAGATGGACTAAAACATACTTGTTTATTGCCAACAAAGGAATTAGCTGAAACATTTATTGAGGATGAGTTAGGTATTGATTATATATCAGTAAAAATTGAAATCCAAAGACTTGAACAAAACAGTTGGCTGTACAGCAGAGGTAAAGTAGATGGTTGGGATAATAATTATAATTCAAATAAACTATGAGGAGTGAATTTGAAATGAAAATTGAAGCGATTAAATACAGTGATTATATGGGCGGCCAAAGGTTCGAGGAAAAGAAAACGATGAATGATATTGGCGGTATGTTAAAGAAAGCAGGTGTAGCCACAGCGGGTGCCATTATGTTAGTGAAAGCTCCTTTAGCATTGGCTGCGGTAGAAGCACCACAAGGTTTATCTGTCCCGGCATCAGCGGTCAGCGGAGCAGTTAAGCAACAGGTCATCCACGCGTTTGATCCACTGGTTGATTTAATGATGTCCCTTAGTTTACCGATAGCATCCGTTATAATCACAGGGGCCGCGCTGATGATCCTAATGGGATTCAAAGAAAAAGGTTATCCAATGATGTTTAGCGCTTCGATTGGCTATTGCTTAGTGCAGCTAACGCCTATGTTTATAAAAATATTGGCCGGTGTAGGTGGGGCTATTTAATAAGGCAAGGATAATTAGAAGAGTATGGAGGGGCATTGTTAAAAATTATCAGATGACGAAAATGGCATTAATGGGCTATACTTACATTTATAAAAATATTCTTAATTAAGAATGTTCTTGTAATAGAACGGTTGTTCGTATATAATTTGTATATCAAATGGATCAGGAAAAAAGAATCACCTTGCCTTCTAGGAGTAGACAAAGTGATTCTCATTTAAACTTATATTTAATATCTCTATACAAATTGAGTGATTGCAACATGAACTCACGCTCATCTTCCTCCATTGCTTCATAAAGGAAAGGAACATCGGTTCTTTGGAATAAATAATCTAGACTTACTTTATAGTACTCTGCTAATTGGATAAGGGAATTATAATCAAGCTGTCGTTTTCCTTGCTCATAATTGTTATAGGCAGTTCGAGTGACGCCCAAAATATTAGCAACTTGTTCTTGAGTTAAGTTCTTTTTAGTCCGTAGTTCCTCAAGTCTCTTAGTTAAAACGTTTTTCGCCCCCCTCTATTTTACCAAAATAATCAATATAACTATTATAAAAGGTAGAGGGGTTTTTATAATGCAAAAGTCACAAAATGTTACTATTTATAGTGTTTTTGTTAACGAATTGTGACGAAGGAAGGAGTGTATAAGAGTTTGAAAGAACCTGTAGATCTAGAGGAAGTAGCAAGGAAGTTAGGTATTCACATCAATAATTTCAAGTTAGAACTAACTAGGCTTTATTCTGGTTCACAAGACGAAGAGAACGAATATAAGCAATAATTCCTTTGGTTTCATCTTCTGTTAGATCCATACCATCTATTTGAACATTAAACTGTTTTAATAATTCATCATCAGAAAGATCAATATTCTCGATAAAGTCATTTTCTACTGGAGATGGCTTTTTTGATTTTGAAACATATCCTGAAGAATTTTCTTTTACTATTAGTGGCTTTTCATTAGAAAAAACATAAGTCTCTTCAAGTAGTTCTTCTTTATCCCAGTATCCGCAAGCAACCATTAATTCTACATAAGAAGTTGATGTTAAAAAACGAGCTAATTCTTTTAATGTTTCCATAGAAGGTTTTTGAATTTCTTTTTCAATTCTAGAAATTGTAGCAGCAGTTATTCCAGATTTCTCAGCTAATTGTACTTGTTTAGTGAATCCAGAAGCTATCCTATTTCTCTTTATAAATTCCCCATAACCTTTATTCATCTCAAGTTCCTCCATTAATTTATCTATATTTGTATTTATATGGTTATTTTTTGTGTTTATATTATTTAACTAAAAATATACCAAAATTTTTACGAGCGCGCAATAAACTATAAGTAAATATAATTTACGTTCGAGTAATTTTTTTGAAACTTTACGCAATTTATTATTGCGCGCGCGTAATTTTTGGTATATATTGAGTTCAACAGGAAAATATACCAACTTTTTAAAGGGGGTGATGTTATGGAAGATAAATTGGAGAGAGCTGCTTTGCGACTTAATGCTAAAGAACTTAGGATAGCAGCGATCGAACACAACCTGAGAACCGACAAACAGATTGCAGAAGCCATTGGAGTTTCAAGCACTCAACTCTGGAAAGCAACTTTGCCCATCAATGACCCAAGGCACAATACACCAGGCCCAACATTTATTGCAGGAGTTTTAAGCGCATTCGGTGAGCCGTTCGAAAGATTCTTTTTTTTAGAAGAAAAACTTACGAGGTCGTAAATGTGGAGGTGAAACTAGAATGATAGATATTTTCCTAATTTACATGATGGTAGTTTTATTGAGCATCGTTGCTGGTAGTTTTCTTGCAGATGAGAGACTTAAAGGAGGTGATGATAAAAAATGAGTGAGGTAACTGTTTGGTATATGACCGAAGAAGAAAGGTTGGCTTATATAAAGAAACATCCGATCGTACCTTCCGAGGAAAAACCTAATAAAAGTGGAGCTGCCTTTTCAAACATTCACGCCTATGGTGAACGCAAAAGAACATTAGAGGAGGGGAGAAGAGGTGAAAATCAAATCTAAGGAATGGTTATCAATGTCTAATGTCGATCGCTACATGGAGATCTATCGTGCTTATGTCAGGAGTCAAAAATCTTAATTAACATTTAAAGGAGGTGAAAATTTTGGACATTAAAACTCTTGAGTATTTGGAAGAACGTTCTCTAAAAGGAAGAGAATTATTAGATCAAATTGAAAATTTGAAAAAGCAAGTATCAATGGTGAAAAAATCTAGAGGTATCATTGATATCCATACTCCCGTCAGCTCAATTAGACCAATCCGCAACGCACAAGATGGGCAGTTATCCAATAATTATCAAACGCAAGTAATAGCTCATATGTATAACACTTTTATCAATGTTACTCATTCGGAAATCCAATGCCTAGAACAAGAATTAGCTGAATTATAAAAAGGAGCTGAATAGGTATGAGGGAAAAAGTAATTAAATCATTTGAGGTAGTCGCTGAATCTACACATCCTTTTATTTATAAATTCGAGGTTGGTAAGGAATTTGGTGGACAATCTGTGGATGACATTATCGAACATGATGGAGTATTTAAATTGTTTAACCGAAAGGATGAACTAATCACTGAAATTCAATTACCAGTAGTCGGTGTGAGGTACGAATATCCAGTTAGTGAGGTGATGTAAATGCAGGTAATTTTTAGATCAATGACACTTGTTAATTTTAAATCCCACCGTGATATCACTGTTAACTTTGGCGAGCAAACGGATATCACGGGGGAGAACGCTGAGGGAAAATCCACAGTGTGCGAAATCCCCTCATATGTATTTTATGGCACAGATGCACTTGGAAGCAAATTGGATCCTACGCCAATTACTTACGAAGTAAATGAAACAAAGGTTTCACTTTTGTTAGAAGTTGATGGAAAAGAATTAATGCTTGGTCGAAGCCTTAAGAAAAATAAGACTACCTATTATGTGAATGATGTTCCTTCTAAAGCCGGGGAATTCAATGAAGTGGTTGAGAAACTTTTTGATAAGGATTTGTTCCTTTCTCTTTACAACCCTAATTATTTTCCGTCCATGCATTGGGAAAAACAGCGGTCTATGCTTCTGCAGTATGTTCCATCACCAGTAAATAAAGATGTACTAAAGCATATGCCGGACGAGCAAAGCAAATGCCTATCGGCACTATTAAAAAAACATAGTTTAGAAGATATAAAAAAAATCCATGCAGAGAATAAAACCAGCTTGGATAAAAAATATATTGCTGCCCAGAGCAGAACAAAAACTTTGAAAGAACAGCTGGATCAAATCGCTCCTACAGTTGCAATTGATTCATTAAAGGTCGAAGAAGGCCAACTGCTTAAACAGATAAAAGAAATTGAAAAGATTACGGATTCTGCAGGTGACACAAATCGGAAAATAAATAATCTTAATACTCGAATCCGTTACATGTTAACTGAACGTGATCAAATGAAAGAGGATTTTCAAAGGTTGAAGGATGAAGAAATTCAAGGATCTTGCCGAGTATGTAAACAACCTTTGAAAGATGAATCATTAGAATCCGCTGAAATGGAAAAGCAGGAACGGATTAAAAGATTCAAAGAAAATTACAATGCCCAGGTCATTCAACGTAAAGAACTGGAGGAGGAACTTTCCAAACTGGAATACATTGATGTCTCTGAACAAATTGAAAAGGTTAGAGAGCTTGAGCGACAACGTGATCCAATGCTTCAGGAAATTAGGAATCATGGTCAGTACGAACAGCTTAACAATCAGGTTAATCAAGCCCAAGCTGATGAAAATGAAACACTTCAATTCCTGAATGAGTCCATCTTCATCTTGGATAGTGTGAAAGCATTCAAGGCCAAAGAAGCCGAGCTGCAGGGTGAAAAGGTACAAGCTCTTTTTGAAACATTGTCCGTCCGTCTCTTTGAAGAACAAAGAAATGGTGAGTTAAAGAACACCTTTGAAATTGAGCTTGATAAGAAGCCTTATCGCAAGCTTTCAACAGCAGAAGGTATAAGGGCAGGGTTGGAGCTCAGGGATGTTCTTTCTCGACAGAGCGACCTTATAACACCTGTTTTTGTGGATAACGCTGAATCGATCACAAGCTTTAAGCAGCCTGTTGGCCAGTTAATTGTTTCAAGGGTAGTTGCAGGTCAGAAATTAAAAATTGAAGGGAAGGATGTGGAATGAAATCAGGCAGAAAACCCACGATCAACCAGCGTAAAGCCATGGAATGGGCAGGGGTCAAAGACACCAATCAGTGGTTAGTCGTGAAAAACCTTCCAGGGGAGTTGCACATTGTCCATCGTCTTACAGGTCAAATTAGGGAGTTGCCCAATGGCTGACATAGAACATCCGATTGTTACTGAAGTCAATAAAACCGGCTATGCAAATCTTGTTGCGCAGCCGGAGCACTTCGGCACTGATTATTTCGGTAACGAAGTCCTTATTGGTGACTCAGTTGTTATCGATTCTAGCAACGGTGAATTAATTCTCGAAGATAGTTTGGAAGATTATCTGATTGAGGTTAAAGGATTTCAATTTAAGACTGCGGATTAGTAGACGCAAACTGTGCGGTAACTAAAGGGCTCTGAACTGAATATAATCTTTTACAGGACCTAGGGGGGATACAATTGAAAACTTGGGAAATGATTAAACGATCTGTACAAGGAGATATTTGGTATTCGGAAACTTTAGGTTACTCGATCATTCAAACTTCTAGAGGATTAGTTTCACTAAAATCAAAATCAAAATTCCATTCAATAAAAGCATCAAATAACTTTTTGAGAGCCACTGACTGGAAAAAAATCAATAAGGACCATTAATTACTTGGTTTAATGCAGAGTACTACTGGGCTAACACTTTAAAACTATTAAAATGGATATTAAATAACTGACCCTAAACCTAACCCTATCCCAAAAAAGGTAACTATTGCGGAACAAGAATAGTTACACAAACCAAATTATATAAGAAGCTATTCGGGAGTTTTTTAGTTCCATCGAAAGTAAAGATGCACAGTTCGAATAAACACTGAATCAAAAATTAGGAGGAATTTAAAACATGGCAAACAATAATTCAATCGTTCAATATACACCGGAAATCAACGAAGCATTCAAACCAGAAGTTCTGCAGGTCATTCGTAATTCAATTGCTCCAACAGCTAGTGATCAAGAGTTTCTTTTATTCGCTCATAAGGCTGCAAGTTATGGCCTTGATCCATTCAAAAACGAAATCTTTTTCATCAAGTACGGCAACACTGCCCGAATCCAATTTGCTGCCGAAGCTTACCTCTCAAAAGCCAGGGAACAAGAAGGGTTTCAGCCACCTGATACTCAAATGGTTTGCGAAAATGATGAATTTAAGGTTGCCAAGAATTCCGAAACCAAAGAACTTGAAGTGGTTACTCATGAAATCGGGTTTCCTCGCGGTGAAATTATTGGGGCCTACTCAATTTCTTACCGTGAAGGGCAACGGCCGGTAACTTTCATTATGGATCGTGCGGAAATTGAACACATGTTTAAAGGCCAAAATAAAGATAACTGGCAGAAGTGGACTGCCGATATGTTCGGGAAACATGTGCAGCAGCGGGCGTTAAAGAAGCAGTACGGCTTAGAGTTCGGAGACGAGGATATCCCGCAACAAGAAGGAAGTGCAGTCCCAGAATATAAGCCAAAGGAGCGCAAGGACATTACTCCTAACCAGGAAGTTATAGATAATCCCAATAAGCCGAGTAAGCCAAAGAGTGAAGATTTAAATGCCATTGATGAAGCTAAAACAGAAATGGTAAAGAAATTTGAAAGGCTCGGTATTCCTAAAGGAAAAGCTCGTACTGAGTACATTGAAAAGAATGCCCGAGACATTAAAGGAGAACCTACCTTGCCGCAGCTTCTCGGTTTGCTGGAATTAATGGACATGCACATTGAAATGCAGGATGCGCAGCGTTTTGATGAAGATGAATTGGAATGAGGTAAATAGATGAAGGTTGATATTTTAGCTAGTGGATCAGGCGGCAACGTAATTGCTGTCCGGTCCTCTGGAAATACCATCTTAGTAGATGTAGGAATCGCTAAAACGAAGATTGAAAAAAGGCTGCTGGAGGTCGGGATTCGTCCCGACTCCATAGATGCCATTTTAATAACACATGCACATTCAGACCATGTTAAAGGTCTTTCGCTGGCAAATAAATATCAAATTCCTGTTTTTGCTTCTAAGGGTGAATGGAAAAGCATTAAGGGAGTAAATGAGGAATTGCGGCATGAAATTGTTGGCAACATGTTGGTAAGTGGTTTTGATGTAACGCCATTTAAAGTTTTTCATGACGCTTTTAATCCATTAGGATACGCAATTGTGGATAACGTTGGGGATAAAGTTTCCGTTTGCTTGGATACTGGAGAGGTAGATTCTGAAATGATAGAGACTATGAAATATAGCAATTTCTTTATCATAGAGTCAAACCATGAACCTGCAATGCTAGAACATTCTAATTATCCAAACAGCGTAAAGGCGCGTATTCTTTCCGACATTGGACATTTAAGCAATGCACAAACTGCCGAGGCCCTTACTAAGCTTGTGAAGGGGGTTGGAGAAAAAATTTATCTTACTCACTTATCCAGTAGCAACAACATGACGGAGCTGGCGAAATTAACGACCATAAGGGCTCTGAGCAAGAAAGGATTAAAGGCTGGAACACATTATGAAATTGAGGTGTTTTGACGCTTGAAGATATTAAAGAACGGATGAAGCTAAATGGCAAATCCACAAACTGAAAATGGATACACAAGAATTGCTAATGAATTACTCGAACAGATCATGAAGCTAAGTTTAAATGGTACTCAGTTTAGAATTGTTTTGGCCGTGTGGCGCTATACCTACGGTTTTAGACGAACGGCGCATACCATGCCTCTTTCGTACATTGCATCAAAAATTGAAGCCAGTAAAGGCCAAGTGCAAAACGCTTTGGATCAACTCATTAAGAAGAAAATCATTGAAGTAGCGGAAGATTCAAAAGGGGGGAGGAAATTGAGTGTGAACAAGAACTACGATGAATGGGATTCTAAAGAAACAGTAACTTGTACAGCTTCTGTCCCTAAGCCACCAAAACCCAGGAAGGCAGCCAAGAAAAAAGTGTATGGAGAAGATGATTCCTATTTCAAAATGGCTGTTTACTTTCACAACCTGGTCAAAGCTGTTGCTAAGGAAGCCGGCATAGAGCATTTAATTGCCAGGGCAAATTTACAAACTTGGGCCGATGACTTTAGGAAATTAGTTGAACTCGAAAAAGTCGATAAATACCTTGCTAAAGACGTCATGGATTGGGTTGTAACCGATAATTTTTGGAGAACGAATATTTTATCAGCCTCAACTTTTAGAAAACAATTCGCCAAATTGGCAATGCAAATGGCAAGTCAAAAGAAACCTTCCCAACCTAAAAAACAAATCGATTCCCGCGATAAGGATATTGAGTTTCAGCAGTGGGTAGCTCGAGGTGGAGATCCAAATGATTTCAACTGGAACTGAAATGGCTCCCGAACAATCGGTATTAGGAGCAGTCTTCCTCGATCAAGATGTTCTTGATGAAATTACTTTCTTGGAAGAACGGGATTTTCTTATCCCAAAGCATAAAGAAATTTATAAGGTAATGAGATTCCTAGAAAAGCGTGGAAAACCCGTGGATATCATTACTGTAACCGAGGCTTACGTTAAATTTGGGAATATCGAAAAAATCGGTGGTGTTCCGTACCTATCTGAATTAGCAGCATCTTGTCCCACCACTGCAAATGTTAAATTCTATGCTGAAATGATCCGTTCAAAGGCTATGGAGCGCAGGATTAAAAATACAGCTCAAATTATCGAAGGTATGTCCAGAAGTGATTATGAAACTGATGAAGAATTCTTTTCCTATGTTGAGCAGCTGGTGACCGAATTAAGGCCTGTTGATAATGCGAAGATGCTTAGTTTTTCAGAATCTAGAGAGGAATATTACAAGCATTTGAAAACGCCGGCCGAGTTCATTAAGACAGGATTCTCCGAATATGACAAGTGGGCTCAAGGAATATGGAGAGGTTGGCTATTCATTAGTGCTGGCAGACCTTCAGTTGGAAAAACCGCATTGGCCCTACAAAGAATAAATGGAGTCGCTAAACAAAAAGAAGGTGTCGTGCTTATTTGGAGTCAGGAAATGAAAAGAGATTCTTTAAAAGATCGGATGATATCAGCTGAAACAAGTATCCCTTTCCAAAGAATCAAAATGAAAGACCTGAATCAAAAAGAGCAAAAGCTTGTTGATATGGCTTATGACAATTTCGAATACCTTCCCATCTTTATGCAGGATAGCTCCGGTGTAACAATTGATGAAATCAAGGCTACTGCCAAGCAGTTTAAAAGGAAGCACGGAAAGATTGCCATGATCGTAGTGGACTATTTGCAAATCATGAACATCCCTCAGACAAATGGTGATACAAGGGCCCTCGCGATTGGACGAGTCACAGGTCAAGCAAAACAAATAGCTATGGAACTAAATTGTTGCTTTATGATGCTATCACAAATGACCAGGGATTCTGATAAAGGTGGAATACCAAGAAGGCCCGTGTTAGCGGATTTAAAGGAGTCGAGTTCCATTGAACAGGATGCGGATGTCGTTGAGTTCCTTTGGAGTGAAAACGAAAGGACCTCTCAGGGGAAAATCATTAACCAAACTTTTGCTAAGGGTCGAGATATAGGTGTGAATGAGTTTAAGTTGCTTTTCTTAAACTGGAAGCAAAAATTTACAGAGTTACCTGATCAGATAAAAAAATAGTGAGAGGACGGTAAAACAATGGGAGAAAATGAATTGTTATTTGAAATTGGTGACTGGGTCTGGATACCACATAGAAATAACGCTATTGGATTTATCACAACTATATCTGAGATAAACGGTAACTGTCGGATAAGAACTCAGTTTGAAGGTAAGGAAAATCATCTATGGATAGATCTTGATAAACTTTACGAATGTAAAGAATTAGCCTTAGAGAAAGAAGACTTCGACGAAATTATTCACTTGGCATTACATTATGGTGATCAGCAATGGTTCGATGATTTACATGAAAGGATTCCCATTGTTCTAAAGGACATTTTTTTTAACCAAAAACTTACGAGGTCGTAAAAAATATGAATTTATATCAGGCTACTAACCACCAACTCTACCAAATAGCCATGGATAACAATATTAGATTAAAAGTCAGGTATGCAGCAGCTAAAGAATTGCAAGAAAGGAGAAAACGGAATGCACAAATGTGAGTATCCGGAATGCACTGAAGACCGCAAAAAAACGTGGGGACTTGTTCCCCTTTGCGCATTCCATTACCAACTTATTTTAGAAGAAACGCTCATTTATTACAAAGCTCCGAATAAAAAGCTTTATGAGTACAGGCTTCATTATTTAAAAATAGCTCCTCAGATTTCATGGAGTCGGGATAATTAGAAAGGAATGGTTATATGCGATTTGTTGGAATTGATCCATCAACTAAAACTGGACTTGTTGCAATGGACCAGGGAGGTATTGTTTTAAAGGCAAAAGAATTGAAGGGTTTAGGTTCAGTAGATCCAAAACGAATTGTTACCTTAACTGATGAAATCATGGCCCACGTCTTACCTGGTGATGTTATCTGCATTGAAGGTGTCCCGTTCGACACTCAACGTGCAGCACAAGCAGGATGGATACATGGAAGTATTAGAAACGCTTTGTTCAGAAGGAACCTAAGTTATTATGAAGCAGCTCCTAACGCTGTTAAAAAGTTCGTTAATGTCACTGGTTGGGTTGGAGAGATTGGCCACAAAAAAAGACTAGTAGGTAAAGATAAAAAGCTTGCTGTTATGAAGGCGGTGGAAGAACATTTCGGCTTTGCTCATGCAAGTGACAACGTGGTTGATGCATATATCCTTGCTGAAATAGCTAAATCAATTTGGTGCTCAGGCAATATTTCTAACGCTAAGCCTAATTACCAACATGAAGTTATAGATGCCATCTTAAATCCAGTTACCAAGCCTAAAAAGAAAAAGAAGGTGGCTAAAGCATGACGGATAAACAAAAACGTCGAATGAAAAAGTCTCTAGCCAAAAGAAAGAAGGATCGCTTGAATTGCGCATTCAGAAACATCTTTGTTAAGTCTGGTGTTCTAGAAGAAAGAAAAGGGTGAATCCGCATGGATGATTTAGAGAAAAAGTCATTAAAATCCGGTGATACTCCTCAGGCTGCTGAAGATGTAATAAACAAACCAAACCATTATCACAAGAACGGTATTGATGTGATTGGTTTCTGTGAAGCTCAATTCTCTAAAGATGAATTGAGGGGGTTCTATCGGATAAATGTTTTGAAATACGTGACTCGTTATCAGGACAAAAACGGTATAGAGGATTTGGAAAAGGCGGAATTTTACCTCCAGAAATTAATTGAACTTGAAAAGGATTTAATGATGGGAGTCGTTTGCTGGGAATTGAACCTGGGGCAAGAGTCGAAGAAATATTAATCCCATATAGCGCAAGAAAGAACATCATCAAAATGCTTAATCAGGTTTTTCTCTCTATAAGTGATCTCGAAGTAAATATTAATTACCATTACGCCAGGAAAAACGCAGTCCTTTCAGAATACAACGGTTTACTTACCAACCTGATAACTCTTGGAATACTCCTTGGATTCGATTATGAACAAATCGAGGCTGCATATTTCAAGAAAAACGCGATCAACCTGAAACGTCAGGAAGAAGGATATTAATGACCAGGGAAAACCGTCCAGTAGTTGTCCGGCGGCGCAATAAAGGTGAGGTGGAGGAAGCCATAAAAGATTTGGAGAAAAGGGGATTTATACTTCTGCATCCACTCACTATGTTTTCGAATGGCTGCTGGTTCGCTAAGATGCAAAAAGTCGTAGTGTAGACACAAAATGTAAAGTAACATATTTTACAAAAAATAAAAAAATACAATTGTGATAACATTTCTATTTTTATTAAAATTCATTTGTGTGGTAATTAATTCACCTTTTATTGGTACGTTGATAAAAATAGTATTTGTAAATTAATTTTTTTATGAGATAAGTGGAAACCTGTTTTTCATTAGAATCTTTAAAAGACAGTGGTGAATCCCACAATTCTTTAAATGTACTATAGATTAAATTCTCGGCATTAATATCAGAACCAGTGAGTTTAAATGCAATATTCTTAAGCACATCTTTGTGATTTGAGTACATTTTCGAAAAAAAAACCGTATCTTTATTTAATATGTGTTTAATAATTTCCTGTTTATTTTCCAATTATTGCACCTCACTTCCTAATATAACACTTACAAGAATATGTACCTCGTATATTTAAAAACTAAACATATTAGAACGGACACATATTGTGCGGTAATATTTTTACAAATCCGCACTGATGTAAATAAAAAAGTAACTATTCTTTTCCTAGAATAGTTACAACCGAAGAGGTAATAAATAAGAGTTAAAATTTATTTGGAGTACACATTAATAAAATATGCATTGTTTCAAAACAAGTTAATAAAATCAGGATTTTCGATTCTTCTCATTAAAGAAACACTTTTTGCAAAAGACCTTAATTTCAATTTTCTTTTTGTCTTTCTTACTTCCTTTTTTGCTCATATTTATCGCTCCTTTCTCGGTAACTTAAACTATATTATGTAATGTGGACAAGATATGACACGGCAGATTTTATGGTTTTTAAATTTGACATTAGCATAAAAAAAGTAACTATTCTCGGACAGAAATAGTTACTTTGAATTAATGGTATCGAATAGCCCAATCTGGGAGACATGGTCTATCTAACTTAAGTATATGCAGCTTGGTCTTAAAGGTTGATTTATAACAGCTCGAATATAACATGTAGACACAAATTGTGCAGCAAAATAAACGAAAAAACGAACACCATAGGATGTTCGTTAAGAAAATTAACCCTTAGTTGCTGTATTGCCCATTGCAATAGAGATTCTATTCCAACTGTTTATTTGATTAATAATAAGAACTAGATCAACATATTGTTTCTCATCATAATGTTCTCGGACACGCTTGTATAAGTCATCAGGAACTCGTTTTGTTGGTATCAAGGTAATATGCTCGGTAAGTTCCAAAGCAACTTTTTCTTCAGATAAATAAAAATCGCATTCTTCCCAGGCATTTAAACAATAAATTCTTTGTTCAGTTTCACCCATCTTACGAGCATCGGATGTATGCATATTGATGCAGAAGGCACAACCGTTAATTTGAGAAGTTCTAATTTTGATTAACTCTCTAATAGTTCGATTAATAGAAGAGTTTTTAGTGTACTTCTCCATATCCATCATAATTTTCATACCATCGGATGCAACATCATTGTAGGAGATTCGTTGACTCATAAGGCATAACCCCTTTGTTTTAAGATAATTTTATTATACATGCAGACGAATCTTCGTACCAATATTTCCCTTTAGATTATTTATAGTTAAGGGGGATGTTAGCTGAATTAGTACATTTAGTTGCTTCGCAGTACGAATAAACTATTCAATAAATTTATAAATCAATGTCATGGCAATAAAAAACAAAGTAATTACGCCATAAATAGTTAAAGACCAAATAAGGCCACTTCCTTGAGTTTTAGAGAACCTGTAAATCGAGTATGTAAAAGTTATAAAAAAAAAGACAAATAAGACTCCGTATATCCAGGTCAGACTAAATCACTCCTTTGGTATATAAAGTATTATTATGTCAATTTAAAAAATAAAAATTCATAAAGAAAAAAACTCTAAGCATCAATAAATTAACAAAAAAAATACTCCTAAACAGGAGTATGAATATGAGTATCTTTAGAAATAAGGTTTGTAATCACTTGTGCAGCTTCAGCTATATCGCTAAAAGTATCTACTATATCCCTATCTGGATAAGTTAATTGAAAAATTTGTTGGGAATTAATAGTTAAGGATCTTAATTTTAAAATTCGAATTCCATTTGAAGTAAATGTATGGGTAATATCTACTTCGCGAAAATCACACAATGTTGAAAGGAAATTTTTCACATGCTCGATTGTCATTTCAGTCTCCTTTCCATAAATGGGAAGTGACTAATAACAGTCGGGTAGGACCCAAATATCCTTACTTTTTCTAACTATAACATCAGAAAGTTTGAATGTATATTCTTATCATGTTACAAAAAGTTACAAAAATAGTGCGGCACAGTACGAATAAACCAGGAAGGAGCCAACTCATGAAAGGACTAGCCGGACTAAGGAAGATTGTGGAGGGCCAAAAGACAGTTTCAACAAAACGGTTAAAACCTTTGCTGGATGAGATTCAAAGTTCCTATATCCAAACGGGCAATAAGGTGAAAAGCCAGGCAGAGACCATTAGGAAAATCAATAAAAAATACAGTGTGGTAAATTCCAAGGCGGCAAGATTATCGGTCCATGTTCAAACTCACGAGGAT
>NZ_PHNG01000641.1:0-7038 GCF_002803435.1 Bacillus sp. mrc49
CAGCACTTCTTTGCTGCGGGCGTCCTGGACAATTGCCGGTATTAGACCTTTTTCATCGAATTTAATAGTTTCAAGATTCATCGTACAACCACTCCTTGTTGTTTGAGAAACGCTTTGACTTCTTTGACCGATGTTTCTTTATAATGAAAGATCGAGGCAGCTAATGCTGCATCGGCTTTGCCTTCTTTAAATGCTTCCTGGAAATGCTCGGCGTTACCTGCACCGCCTGAAGCGATGACCGGCACGGAAACCGCTTCCGATACCGCTTTTGTTAAAGCGATATTGAACCCCTGTTTCTCCCCGTCGCAATCCATGCTTGTCAATAAAATTTCGCCGGCACCGCGACTGACGGCTTCCTTGGCCCAGTCGACCACTTCCCATTCGGTCGGTTTTCGCCCGCCATGGGTATATACCCGCCATGATCCAAGCTCTTCATCGTATCGGGCGTCAATGGCGACGACGATGCATTGGGCACCAAAGTAATCAGAGCCTTCAGTAATCAATTCAGGCCGGAGAACGGCTGCTGTATTCAACGATACTTTATCTGCACCTGCACGTAATATCTTCTTCATATCCGCCAGGGAATTGATGCCCCCGCCAACTGTAAACGGGATGGCCAAGCTGCCGGCTACCGCTTGAACGACGTCGACAATCGTTTCCCTGCCTTCATGTGAGGCAGAAATATCGAGAAAGACAAGCTCATCGGCACCTTCCTGATCATAAAAAGCCGCAAGCTCGACCGGATCTCCGGCATCCCTTAGCGAAACGAATTGTATGCCTTTGACAACACGTCCATCCTTTACATCGAGACACGGAATGATTCGTTTAGTGAGCATTTAACCACGCACCTTTTCCAGCGCATCTGCAACGGTAAAGCGATTCGTATATAATGCCTTGCCGATGATCGCCCCTGCAATCCCTTCAGCTTCTTGCTGTTTGAGGGTAATGATATCTTCCAATGAACTTATCCCGCCGGAGGCGATCACGTTTTTACCTGTTGCTCCCGCCATAGCCAATATCCCATTGACATTCGGGCCTGAAAGCATGCCATCCGTCGCGATATCAGTCACGATGAACGTCTCGGCACCCGCATCCGCCAGGCGTTTACCGAGATCGATTGCAAGCGTTCCGGACGTTTGAAGCCACCCATGAGTCGCAACCTTGCCATCCTTCGCGTCTATGCCAATCGCGATATGCTTTCCATACTTCCTGATCATATCCTTCGTGAAGGCAGGATCTGAAACGGCTGTGCTTCCAAGAATGACACGTTCCACCCCATTGTCCAGATAATGGGCGATATCCCGTTCCGTACGGATGCCGCCGCCGATTTGGATGCGTGCACCTAATTCACTTGCTGCTTTAATCACGTATGAATCGTTGATGCGAACTCCCTCTTTCGCCCCGTCAAGGTCGACCATATGTATCCAATCCGCGCCTTGCTCCGCAAAGCTTTTAGCCATATCGAAGGGAGAATCTCCATAAACGGTTTCCTGATCGTAGTCTCCCTGGATCAAGCGGACGCATTTGCCTCCGCGCATATCAATCGCCGGGTATATCGTAAAGTTGCTCATGCTTTTTCCTTCCCTTCTACTAATGACAGATAATTTCTTAACAGCGACATACCCATCTGCCCGCTTTTTTCAGGATGGAACTGCATGCCGAATACATTCCCTTTCGCTACGATTGCCGGTACTTCCACTGCATACGTCGCACTGGCGGCAATATATGCCTCATCCGTATCTACATAATAAGAATGCACGAAATAAACATGGTCCGCTTCCAGTCCTGCAGTCGCAGGTGACGAATGTTTGAATTCAAGTCGATTCCAGCCCATGTGAGGCACTTTATAAACATGGCCGCTTGCATCCGTGCCCTGAAACCGGACGACTTTACCTGGGATGAGTGACAATCCTTGTGCCGGTCCATTTTCCTCACTTTCATCAAAGAGAAGCTGCATGCCGAGGCAGATGCCTAATACATAGCCTCCCCCTGCTGCATAAAGCTTCAGGAACTCATCCAGCCCTTGTTTTTCCAAAAGGCTCATGGCATCCCTGAACGAGCCAACACCAGGAAGAATGATCCCTGTTGCCTTTGAAAGTTCTTTTGGGTCATCGGAAATGAATGAATCGGCACCAAGCCGCTCCAGTGCTTTGCTTACAGAAAATAAGTTCCCCATGCCGTAATCGACGATCCCGAGCATTTACAACATTCCTTTCGTTGAAGGAATGCCTTTGACCCTCGGATCGATGGTCGTCGCCTCATCCAATGCACGTCCCATCGCTTTGAAAATCGCTTCGATCATATGGTGTGTGTTATGGCCATAATGAACGACTACATGCAAGTTCATCCTGGCTTCAAGAGCGAATTTCCAAAGAAACTCATGCACGAGTTCCGTATCGAACGTCCCTACCTTTTGCGAAGGGAACTCCGCCCTGAATTCCAGATGCGGACGATTGCTTAAGTCGATGACAACCTGCGCGAGTGCTTCGTCCATCGGTACGAAGGCATTTCCGTACCGTTTAATCCCGCGCTTGTCTCCCAGCGCCTCCAATAACGTCTGGCCTAAGCAAATGCCAATATCTTCAGTTGTATGATGATCATCGACCTCCGTATCGCCTTTTGCATCGACGGACAAATCGAATTTCCCATGTTTCGTGAACAAATCAAGCATATGTGTCATAAACGGGACGCCAGTCTTGATCGATGAATTGCCTTCCCCATCGACACCAAACTTCAAGCTGATCTCCGTTTCATTCGTCTTTCGCTCCACACTAGCAAAACGTTCCATTACAAATCCTCCTCATCGGGGTCTTTCCCCTTTTCCCAAGCTGTATCTTGCATATATTCCGTAAAAAATGCCCCTAGTTCTTGGATTCATTCACGCCGCGCGATTCTATGGCACGGGCGTGAGCCTCAAGTCCCTCCATGCGGGCAAAAGCAGCAATTTTTTCTGCATTTTGGCGGAAGGCCGTTTCACTGTACATGATGACGCTTGACTTCTTTTGAAAATCATCCACATTCAGCGGGCTCGAAAAACGGGCCGTTCCGTTTGTTGGCAGCACATGATTGGGCCCCGCGAAGTAATCCCCGACAGGCTCAGAACTGTAGCGGCCAATGAAGATTGCCCCGGCATGCCGGATTTTGGCCATCACTTCAAGCGCATCCTTGGTCATGATCTCTAGATGTTCCGGTGCAAGCTCATTGATGGCTTCAATGGCTTCCGTCATATTCCCGCATACGATGATCCTTCCATAATCCTTAATCGATGCGGCGGCAATCTCCCGGCGGGGAAGCAATGCTGCCTGTTTTGTCACTTCTGCAGCAACCTCTTCTGCAAGAGATGCGGATATTGTCACCAAGACACTGCAAGCACGGGCGTCGTGTTCCGCTTGTGATAGCAAGTCGGCGGCAACTTCCGCTGCAATGGCTGATTCGTCCGCCAACACGGCAATTTCACTTGGTCCGGCGATCATATCAATGGCCACGTCACCGAATACCTCCCGCTTCGCCAGCGCAACGTAGATATTTCCCGGACCGACGATTTTGTCGACCTTTTTTATCGTTTCCGTCCCATAAGCTAATGCGGCTATGGCCTGAGCCCCGCCAACTTTATAGATTTCCTTGACTCCGGCAATCTTTGCAGCCGCTAAAACAGCCGGTGATAATTTACCATCTTGGCCTGGAGGGGATACCATGACGATTCGTTCCACCCCCGCAGCCTTGGCCGGCATCGCATTCATCAGCACTGACGAAGGATATGCCGCTGTGCCTCCCGGTACATACACTCCCACCGCATCAAGTGGTGTCAATTTTTGCCCCAGCATCGTCCCCGTATCATCCGTCGTAAACCATGAATTCCTAATTTGTTTCTCGTGAAACAATTCAATATTATCGGCAGCCTCCTGAATGATAGCAAGCTGTTCAGCCGTTAAGGATGCTGTCGCTTGTTCCATTTCCCGTTCGGATACCCTTAATTCCTCAAGCCCCACCCCATCGAAACGTGCGGTGAATTTATGTACAGCGGAATCCCCGCTTTTCCTGACTTCAAGGATAATATCCTGAACCGCTTTTCGTTGATCGGCCGTACCTGCGTCAACCGAGCGTTTCAGGGAAATCCCTTCTGCAAATCGTTCAATCTTCATATGCTCACCTCATTTGCGATTCTTTGCTATTCGATGATTTCTGCCAATCTATCCACAATCTCCGTAATCCTTGCTTCCTTAATTCGATAGCTGACAGGGTTCGCCACCAGCCTCGAGGTTACATCAGCTATTTTCGCATATTCAACGAGTCCATTTTCCTTCAATGTCTGGCCGGTTGAAACGATATCCACGATCCGTTCTGCCAAGCCAATCAATGGTGCCAGCTCGATTGAACCGTTCAGCTTGATGATCTCGACTTGCTCTCCCTGCTCACGGAAATAGCCCGAGGCCACATTCGGATATTTACTGGCTATTTTAGGGGCGATGTCACTTATTTTCGTACCAGGCAATCCTGCCACGGCTAAGTAGCACGCACTGATCTTCAAATCAAGCAGTTCATATACATCACGGTCTTCCTCCATCATGACATCCTTACCGGCAATGCCAATATCGGCGACCCCGTGTTCGACATAAGTTACGACATCCATCGGTTTGGCCAATATGAAACGTAAATTCTCCTCTTCCACCTCAAGGATCAATTTCCGTGAATCATCGAACTCGGGAGGCAGACGAAACCCCGCCGTTCTTAATAGCTCTGCCGCTTCTTCAAAAATTCTCCCCTTTGGCATCGCTATCGTTAAAAAGCTATTGTTCATCTTTGCCATTCCCCCCATTCCCTACAAATAAGTGCACCTCTGAAAAGGTCCTTGTAAAAGCATCAACGTTTTGGACGACGGTGATATCCTGAATCGTCACCCGCTTTCCTTCCGATCGTTTTATTCTTGCATTTTCGATCGCTTCCAATCGCCGTTCGGGACTGAATAAAATACACTCAGGCGCGACAGGCTGCATAGGCTCTCCAAGAGCTTCGGCAAGTCGATCGACACGGATCGCAAACCCTGTTGCAGATGCGTCCCAACCGAATTTTTCCAGAAGATTATCATAACGGCCGCCATTTCCGATTGGTGAACCGACTTGTCCTGCATACACCTCAAATAAGGTTCCCGTATAATAGCTCATGTGGCTGACCAATGTTAAATCGAAGCTCACATACTGCCCTACACCGAATTGCTGCAACTGAACGGATAATTCCTTGAGCCCTGACAAGGAATCTTTCCCTTTATCATTCTCGACCAGCGCCAGCGCCCTTTCCAAGGTGCCCTCACTTCCTCTTAATGAGGTAAATTCGATGAGCCGCTGTTTATCGATCGATGATAGCGGCAGCGATTTTACATGCTCCCGAAAACCGACATAATTCTTTTCATATAGAAACTTCCTCAGTTTGGAGGCCCTTTCCTCCGTCCCAAGTATGCTTAAGAAGAATTCCTGCAAAAAGCCGATATGGCCAATGGAAATCTTGAATCGTTCCAGGCCCGCTGCCTTTAACACATCGGCAAGCAGTGCAATCATTTCAGCATCTGCACTTATTGATTTATTGCCGATGCACTCAATGCCAATCTGTTCGAATTCTGCCGGCCTGCCGCCTTCACGCTGCTGGGCCCGATATACATTCGCTGAATAGGCCAGGCGCAGCGGAATTTGCTGCTTTAACAGCTTCGATGCCGCCACCCGGGCAATGGGTGCTGTCATATCAGGCCGCAAAACGAGCGTATGGCCTTCGGAATCAAGAAGCTTAAACAACTGTTGATCTAAAATGGCTGAGGCCTCGCCAATCGTCTCATGATATTCCAATGCTGGGGTTTCAATGAATTGATAGCCCCACTTCTTGATTTCATCGCTCATTTCATTTCTGGCCTTCACTTTCGTCTCATATAGCACTGGCAGTGTATCTCTCATGCCTAACGGTTTCTCGAACATAAACGGCTTTGTCACGACTGCACATCCTTTTTAAAAATTAGTAACCATCTATTCAATCGGTTCGCCCTCTTTGGCCAAAACCAATCCTTGCCTCCATTGTCTTTGTACATCCTTTTATCCTTCCAAGATCAAGCACAGTTAAATCCTTATTTTTGGATCCATATAAAAATAGTAGCAAAAAGATTAACATAATCCTATAAATAATCATAATAATCTTACAAATTACTTTAGTTCGCTAATATGGTAATATGGTGAAGTTGTTAATAGTTTAACGCTGCCCTAACCTTCCGTCAAGAAAAAGCTATCGTTTCCCTTTCTATCACCCTAAAGATCCTCGCAGTCGCATGCGAAAAAAGCAGACCTTCCACCCACTCCCAACCTCCTATTTGCAGTCAATCATTGTTATTAATGTATACCTTTTGGTTTAGCTGTTTTATAATGGTTAGGAGTTTGGCTTTACTAGAAATTATTGGGGGGAAAAGAAATTGAAGAGATTTTTTTCGTTATTTGTAGCACTTATCGTTCTTTTTTCGGTAGGCTCAATCGGAGCTAAAGGCTTCGCTGCAACGAAAATGAACCAGGATGAGCTTAATGCATACCTGGCGGAAGTTAGAATGACACAAAAGGAATTGGAAGATTACTTAGCCTATTATGACTTGACCTTGAAGGAGATGGAATCGGTAGATGAGCTACGCGATACATTGGGACCGACAGTCACTCCTGAGACATTGAAGCAGTTATTGAAGGATTATGACATGACAGAAGCGGAACTGACGGAATTATTGATGGAGTATGGTGAATTGGAAGAAGGAGATTCCATCATCGATACCTTCCATTTCATTTATGATATAGAAGACATAATCGATTTAGAGATGGGTTATGATGACGAAGACATGGAATACGATGATGAAGAACTGGACGATTTACTGTCTGGACTTTTTACAGAGATCGGGCTTACGGACGAGGAGCTTGAAAGATTCATGAATCACCTTATGCCACTTGTCGAGGATCCAACATTCGAGGATCGCTTGATGGCGATATCCGACCGAATGGACAAGCTGGCTGATTTTGAAACAAT
>NZ_PHNG01000642.1:0-26724 GCF_002803435.1 Bacillus sp. mrc49
TCGTCCATTGCGGAAGATTCCCTACTGCTGCCTCCCGTAGGAGTCTGGGCCGTGTCTCAGTCCCAGTGTGGCCGATCACCCTCTCAGGTCGGCTACGCATCGTCGCCTTGGTGAGCCATTACCTCACCAACTAGCTAATGCGCCGCGGGCCCATCTATAAGTGACAGCGTAAACCGTCTTTCCATCTTCTCTCATGCGAGAAAAGAACGTATCCGGTATTAGCTCCGGTTTCCCGAAGTTATCCCAGTCTTATAGGCAGGTTGCCCACGTGTTACTCACCCGTCCGCCGCTAATCTCAGGGAGCAAGCTCCCGTCGATTCGCTCGACTTGCATGTATTAGGCACGCCGCCAGCGTTCGTCCTGAGCCAGGATCAAACTCTCCGAAGAAATGTTTGACTTGCTCATTTGCTTTTTTAATAGTGTGTGCTCACTTAAAATTTAACGTTGGCGCTTTGTTTTGTTCAGTTTTCAAAGAGCAATTTCACAATCGTCTGTTTCGACGGCTTGTTTATTCATCATAACACACTATTGATTAGTTGTCAACTTCTGCGAAGTTTTTAACTTATTTTAAATCGCTGTGTTTCTCAGCGACCATTTCATCTTATCATTTTCATAGTAAGAAGTCAATAGTTATTATTCCTTTTAGTAATCTACCAAAAGCGGATGAAGTTTTCGTTTGTCTTATGTGGTGCTTATTTATATTAATCCTATTCCAGGTTAAAGTCAACGCATTTTCTAAAATAAATATCTCTTGTTCCATCTCCTTGCTTCTTAACGGCCGCCAAGCATAATGGAGAACCTATATATAAGAAGCTTTTCATCTAGTTGCCGATCGTCCCCTTACAACTTAGTGGATATTTATCGGAACCGCCAACCTTTCTGGCGCTTCTGGTGGACCGGGTTCGTTTAATTACCTTGCCATCGACCCAGCCTTCAGGAAATTACGCTAATCCAAGTTGACTTCACAAATCTCACTATGCTAGTATATAACCAAGTAATATAATCGGAATAGTTTATATTGTATTCTTACCGTTCAGCTTTTTATACAAAAGACGCTTAAAGGAGATGGGAATATGACAGCAGCAAAGGTAATATCGGGTGCGGAACATTTTTTCTTGCCAGGCAATTCTATAGGTATCCTTATTTGCCATGGTTTTAATGGCACACCACAAAGCGTAAGATATTTAGGTGAAAACTTTGCTGCCAGAGGATTCACTGTCTTCGCCCCTCGTTTGGCTGGCCATGGAACGGACGAGAACGAAATGGAAACGAGCCATTATCGGGATTGGATACAAGATGTCGAAGCGGCTTATGCGGAATTAAAGAAGACCTGCACAAAGGTATTCGCCATCGGACAATCAATGGGAGGTGCTCTCGTCCTCGATTTAGCCACAAAAGTGGCTTGCGATGGAATACTCACGATCAATGCAGCTCTCAAAGTTCCTGAATATGAAAAATATCGCAATCAATCGGTCCCACGTTTCATCCCTGAAGGCAAACCTGATATAAAAGCGGAAAACGTTAATGAAATCGCTTATGACAGGGTTCCAACAAAAGCGGTTAATCAATTGCTTGATATCATGCAGCATACCAGTACACGACTCCAAAGGATCACTTGCCCACTCATGCTCTTCCACTCCCCAGATGATCACGTTGTACCTGACCGATGCTCCCATCAAATATACGAAACAGTCATGTCTGATGATAAGGAAATGGTTTCCCTTGATAATTCATATCATGTGGCATCACTGGATCATGATAAAGATTATATCATTGAACAAACCCATCGCTTCATACAAAAACATACCAAACAGGCAAACAGCGCCCCATTGACCTCCTTAATCATATAAAAGGGTTTACGCATGAACTTCACGGGTATATATAAGTTATAACCAAAAAGGAGGTAACATAATGAGCGGCTTATCAGACAAAATAAAAGGTACTGTAAATAAGGTAAAAGGCGAAACAAAAGACCAGGTCGGAAACGCGAAAAATGATCCTCACTTACAAACAGAAGGTAAAATTGATAAATTAAAAGGAAATCTTCAAGAAGGTTTGGGAAAACTAAAAGATAATAAATAATATTCCCGCCTTAAATAAATTCGACCACACCCCCTTGCAAACCGAAGAGGCGGCAGATAATCTGCCGCCTCTTCGGTTGTTCAATTAGCCTGAATGACAACGACACACATATCATCAGGTTGATCTTGCTGCATTTCCGGGGACATCACAAAATCAATTGGAGCCGTTTCCTTACATCCCAACCACCGAGTCGAGACAGCTTCTTGTATTTGATCAAGCCCATCCGACCCTTCGCCATCTATGGCCTCCATCACTCCATCCGTAAAGATCAGGATCTGAATCCTCTCTTCATAATGAATGATCGATTTCTCCATTTTCATCTCAGTAAAGAAACCTACGGGGCATGTCCCTTTTGAAAGCGAGGCCACCTTACCGTCATCCATCAGCGCAAAGCCCGGCGGATGCCCAGCATTGACATACTCCACTGTTTTTTGCTCCGTATCAATGATCATATAAATTGCGGTAAAGTAATAATGCACTTGGTTATCTTCTTTATTGAGTGTGTTCATCCAGCGATTCATTTCGCTTATGACCGCCACCGGATCCGAATGGGTCCTGATTGCATCCCTTAAGACAGAGGAAATGAACATACACACGAGCGAAGAGGATATGCCATGTCCCATCATATCCAACAGGATGATTCCATATCGATTTTCATCAATTCGATGCCAATAATACATATCTCCCGCTAATTTATTTGCAGGCAAGTATGAAGCCTTGATGGTTAAGTGATCATTAAGAATGGGTTCACTTAACAGACTGCTCTGGACCTGCATGGAGAGATCCAATTCGTTGCGGATTTTTTCATCCTGCATTTTATGCCAATCTTTTTCATATTTAAGCCTTAATCCTACTCGTATTCTTGCAAGCAAATCTATTTTATTAATAGGCTTCATTATATAATCGATTCCGCCCACATCAAGTGCCTCGGCGACCTTATTTGAATCTTCAAGAGCAGTCACGAAAATTACGGGTATATCCTTAAGATGGGGGATGCTTTGCAATTTTCTGCACGCCTCTATCCCATCGATGTCCGGCATCATGATATCGAGCAAGATTATATCAACGGAAGTCTCCTTAGGTTGCGGACTATCCACCTGTAAATATTCAAACATCTCAACAGCTGAAGTTAATGATAGAAAGTCCGTATAGCCAGCCCGCTTTAGTATTTTTTCTATAACGAAAAGATTAACCTGGTTATCATCTACGATTAAAATCGTCATTCTTTCATTCCCCTTTTGGCTTATATCGAGCGGCAACTTTTATCTTTATTATATGGATCGACTTATTAAAGCTCCCTTTATTAGGGATGTTTCTATTTTATTATAACGAAGTTCAGTCTCATTTAATAATAATAAGCAGTAATGGCAAATGCACTTGCAGACTAACTGATTACATATTCCCCATCCTGTCACTCCATAAACATGAAAAGGCAAAGAAAATGAAAAAAATCGTACCAATTCCAGTAAAAACAAAGAGTCCGCATAAATGCGGACTCTTTATTTTAATTTCCGATAAATCCGTTCCTTTGGATCAAAGTCCTCGTAATCTTCCGAAAAGGAGGATGTATGAAGTGTTTCCTTGCTGCCAACTGCAAGGAAACCATCTTTACATAAGCTGTCATAAAACAACTGATTAACATACGTTTGTAATTCACTGGTAAAGTAGATCATAACATTCCTGCACATGATGATATGAAATTCATTGAATGAGCCATCCGTCACCAAGTTGTGCTGAAAGAATTCAATGTTTTTCAGAAGCCCCGGATCAAGGTAGGCATACTGATAATCGGTTGTGTAATACTCCGAAAATTCTTGGTTACCGCCTGCATGCAAATAGTTTTTCGTATAGGATTGCATTCTATTTAAGGGTAAAATCCCTTTTTCCGCATGCAGGAGGACGTCTTCATTCATATCAGTGGCATAAATCCTCGCCTTATCATAAAGCCCTTCTTCCTTAAGGATGATGGCCATGGAAAAGGCTTCCTCGCCAGTCGAGCAACCAGCATGCCATATTCTGATTTCCGGTAGGTTTCTCAGGAGCGGAACGATATTCAATCGGAAAGCTTTAAAGAAATCGGGATCGCGGAACATTTCGGTAACATTTATCGAAAAATCTTTCAGAAGCTTCTCGACATATCCCTTTTCATATAAAACCATTTCAATCAATCCGCTTATCCTGCGAACATGGTCCAGTCTCATTCGATTTTCCACTCTGCGTTTTATTGAAGAACGCATGTATTTCCGAAAGTCGAAGCCGGAAACGGAATAGATCGCTTGTAACAATAAATCGATTTCTATATCTTCTCGTTCTTCAATCGTTAAAGTATCCTTCATGTAAGACCTTCCTTACCTGTACTATCCATCAATTAGTCAACCAAACCCTTAAAACCGATAACAACTGATCTAATTTCAATGGCTTGCTGACATAGTCGGACGCTCCGGCCTTGAGGCATTTTTCCCTATCGCCCTTCATCGCTTTTGCCGTCAACGCTATGATCGGAAGATTCTCGAACTGATCCTGTTCGCGAATCCTTGTCATCGTCTCATAACCGTCCATGCCCGGCATCATGATATCCATTAATATTGCATCTATATTATTTCCCTGTTCGAGAATATCCAAACACTCATAGCCGTTTTCAGCGATCAGGATTTCCATCCCTTCATGCTTAAGGGCGTTTTTAAGCGCAAATATATTTCGGTGGTCATCATCCACTACCAGTACCGTTTTATTGCAGAATGGCTTGGATTTATCCCGGCCATCCTCATCCAGTACTTCCACCGCCGTTTCTTCACGGCTGACAAAAGCGGCTGCGGGTGGTTCCTCGTGTGTGGCTGCTGCCACTTCTGGAGAAGCCGCTATCGCTTCCCCGACATTCTTGAAGCCCTCTGGCATGCTTGGGATGAAGAATGTAAAGGTGCTGCCTTTGCCTTCCTCACTATCGACAACGACCCAGCCGCCTAGAAGCTTAGCGAACTCACGGCAGATGGATAGACCTAATCCTGTACCGCCATACTTCCTCACCGTAGCTCCGTCGGCTTGCTGGAACGCTTCAAAGATGATTTTCTGCTTTTCTTTCGAAATTCCTATGCCCGTATCGGTCACCTTGATTTCAACCCAATTGTTCGCCCCTTTAGTTTGTATCCATTGAGCTACATTTTCTTCGTCCGCCTTTTTGATCTGGACAGAAACGGAACCTTTTTCCGTAAATTTAAAAGCATTGGATAACAGGTTTTTCAGGATCTGCTGGAAGCGCTGTTCATCCGTAAAGAAAATGTCAGGAACATTTTTATCTTTTTCTATTATAAAATCAATGTTCTTCTTCTTCGCTACATGATCAAAGTTGCGGTGCAGTAAGTCGGGAAGCTCACTCATGTTCATTTCGTCGAATACCACTTCCAGCTTTCCTACTTCCACCTTGGATAAATCCAGAATATCATTGATCAAGGTCAGTAAATCCTGGCCCGATGAGTTAATGACACGAGCGAATTCCTGCTGCTCTTCGTTCAATTTACTATCATTCGGGTCGGAAAGCATTTCCGATAGTATCAATATACTATTGAGAGGTGTCCGCAACTCATGAGACATATTTGCCATGAATTCCGATTTATATTTAGAACTTAATTTTAATTCTTCCGCTTGTTTTTCAAGGTTCACCTTCGCGACCTGAAGCTCTTTCGATTTCTCTTCCGTTTCACGGTTCCTCTCTTCCAATTGCTCATTGATCATCCGCAGCTCTTCAGCCTGTGTTTGCAGTTCTTCCGATTGGGCCTGCATTTCCTCTGACTGTGATTGCAGTTCTTCCGATTGAGCTTGTAATTCTTCCGTCTGTGCCTGAGACTCCTTCAATAAACGCTCGATTTCCATCCGGCCCTCGACACTATTAATCGTGATGCCCAGTGTATCAAGGACATGATTAAGAAAGTCTTTTTGCAGCTTCGTAAAGGCATCGAGGCTGGCCAGTTCAACCATCCCTACAACTTCGCCCTCAAAAAGGACTGGCGCAATGACAATGCTTTTCGGGCTGACTTCCCCTAACCCCGTTGTAATCAACTGGAAGTCTTCAGGGATATCTTCAATGATCTTCGATTTCCTTTCAAGGGCACACTGCCCAATCAAGCCCTCTCCCAATCGGAATTCACGCCGTCCTGAGTCTTCGCCATCTCCCGCAAAGCTGGCAAGCTTCACGAAACGCATATTGTCACCTTCACCGCGCTTGACGTAAAACGCTCCGACTGAGGCTCCCATCATCGGGGCAAGCCTTGTAATGAACCGATCCCCCAGAACCTCGACATCAACGATACGCTGATACATGGTGGCGATATCGGCAACACGGGTTTGAATCCAGTTCTGCTCACTGATTTTTTCCGTAAAATCTTTTTCTTTTTGATTATACACTTCAAGCGATTCCGCCATATCATTGAAGGAACGGGCAATGTCACCGATCTCGTCCTTCGTTCGTACCGGAACCCTCGGTATGACCGATAGGTTTTTAAAGTCAATATTTTTGATGACCTTCGTAATGGATTGCAGGTCTTTTGACGTGCTGCGCATCATCCAGGCCATCGTTATCGAAATGACCAAAATGCTAAGAATAACTGCAAAGATGATGAACCCGATCATGTCTTCATAGGTTTGTTTCGAATTTTTCAAGGTATCTTTCATGACACCTTCTTGATAATCCTTGAATTCATCCATCGTACGGATGACTTTCGTCCGCTTTTCCCTTTGATCGGTCATCAGGCTGGAGATATTATCGCCAGTATTCCCTGATTGTATCTTTTGCAGGATCTCGGCTTCCGTTATTGAGTATGATGCATACTGCGTTTCAAACTCTTTCAATAGTTGCTTTGCCTTCACCCTGTTTAACGTGCCGGATAGCTTGGCAACCTTTGATTCAATCAAACTATGATTATCATTGATGATTTCAAGGCTTTCTGCTCTTTCTTCTTTGTTTGCATCATTGGCCGCAAACAAGATTTCACGATCCGACCTTGAAAACAGCTGCCGGATTTCCATCGAAGCTTGAACTTTTTCATAACGATTTTCGACTATTTCAGTCATGCTGCTCTTTAAATTGTTAAGAGTAAACATCATGAAAGAAAGTAATATCGCCAAGAATAGCAAAATTAAACCGAACCCTAACATTTGCTTCTTCTTAAAACCCATTTTCCCGCCCACCTTCAATACTTTTTTATGACCAGCCGATAATAAACGGCATTGCAAGATAAATCTTCATCCTATCACCAGTATTGTTTTTTGAAGAAATTTCATTATATGCTTAACATTCATAAAAATGATAACTAGGTAGATTCATTGCCTGAACTCCATTCTAACATTTCCTAAGAGAATATGGTTACCTACATAATTATTTTACATAAATTCCTTTTCCATTTTTACTGCAAAGTGACTCCATTATAAAAACCGAAAGTATGCACCTTCGGTTTTTACTGTGTCTTGTTTATTGGATTTTCTTCACTTCAACGTATAATACATGGTGGCCATCCATTTCTTTTACGGTGAATTCATAGCCGGCGTACTCCATTTTATCGCCGACCGCAATTTCGAACCTTCCAGTCAGGACCCATCCGCCAAGTGTATCGATATCTTCTTCAGGTAAATCTATCGCAAGCGTATCATTGACATCCTCGATCAAAGTTTTTGCATCGAAAACATAATGACCCTCATCAATTTTTTGAATGAGCGGACGTTCGTCTTGATCGAATTCATCACGGATTTCGCCAACTATTTCTTCAAGAATATCTTCAACAGTAACAAGGCCAGCAGTTCCGCCATATTCATCGGTCAAAACAGCCATATGAATCCTTTCCTTCTGCATTTTCAGCAGCAAATCATGGATGGCAATCGTTTCAAGTACACGGATGACGGGCGTTACGAATGAATCGACCGTCAATGCCGATACATTCTCCTCTGTAATCGTCGCTGTATATAGACGTTTGATATTGACCATGCCCACGACATTATCCTTATCACCATCTATGACCGGGTATCTTGTATATTGCTCCTCTTGAATCAATTCAACAACTTCCAATAACGGCATGCCTTTTTCAACAACGGTCATTTCCGTACGGGGGACCATGATTTCATTTGCTATACGCTCATCGAATTCAAAGATCTGATTGACATATTTGTATTCGGATTGATTGATTTCACCGCTTTTATAACTTTCCGATAAAATGATGCGAAGTTCTTCTTCCGAATGGGCCATTTCCGACTCGGAGGCCGGCTTTAAACCGAATATGCCGGTCAGGAGACGGGCAGAACCATTCAGCAGCCAAATGAAAGGATATAAAATACGGTAAAAAAGTATTAACGGTTTAGCAAAAAGCAAGGTGACTTCCTCAGCCTTTTGAATCGCTACGGTTTTAGGCGCCAGTTCTCCGACGACAACGTGAAGGAAAGTCACTGAACCAAAAGCGATTACGAAAGAAATGATGTGACTTACGGATGCCTCCAGTCCCCATTTTGTAAACAATGGTTTTAAGATCGCTTCGACGGTCGGTTCCCCCAACACCCCTAACCCTAGAGCCGTTACGGTAATCCCCAATTGGCACGCTGATAAATATTCATCAATATGGGTTGTTACTTTTTTTGCTGCCAAAGCACTTCTATGCCCCTCTTCAATCAGTTGGTTGATGCGGGAACTTCTGACTTTAACGATGGCAAATTCCGAAGCAACGAAAAAAGCGGTCAATGCTATTAATACAGCTACTGCTAATAATTTTATAAAAATCTCCAATATGTGCGGGTTGACCAGGCATGGTGACCATCCTTTAAACAAAGGGAATGGACATGCACGGTATAATCCCAAGCACCTCCTGTATAAATGGTTAGTTTCATTCCTGCATGCACCAAAACCATTTAGCCTATATCGTTATCATGCACCTTTGCACACTAAACTATAGGGGATAAATTTCAATCATACCAGCAAAACTAACAATGATTGGATTAAGGCCATGCTTTCATGGGAAATCTGTTTTTTTAAAAGAAGTTCATTTTTTTCGTCCTGCTTGATCAAGGTGATGACTTCTTGAAGTTCCTCGTTCAAGCCATCCAATTTGCTTTTCAGTTTAAGTCCTGTTTCTTCAATCGCTGATGCGGTTTCCAAATCTTGTTTAAGTAATTCTTTTATATCTTCCAATGATAGGTTTTTTCGTTTATATCGCTCGATCAGGCGAAGCCTTTCCAGTTCACCGAGTGAATAATAACGGTAATTGGAGGCGGAACGTTCTGCTTTAAGCAAACCTAAGTTTGTATAATAATCAACGGTTCGTTTCGTAACTTTCGCCATTTCCGCCAACTCGCCAATTTTTAATGTCTCGTTCCCAACATAACCCCTCCAAACCGTCGCGTGATGGTTTGGGCATCCTCGAAGATTCATGCCCTTACACCTTGACGTTTTATTCTATTATCTAATCGTACAATATTTTAACTGAAATGAAAAATAATATTATTGGTTGAAGGGGTATATATTTCATTCTTTTTATTCTTACCCCTCATCAAAAATAAAAAAACCGATTATTTGATAATCGGTTTTCAACTAAATCTATGTTATTTATTTTTTTGTTTTCACAGAAAATTGAGTGCTCAATATTTTAGGACCGCATTGGCATAGGGTGGAATGCTTTAGCTTTTTGATGGGTGTACCGCAAGTTTCACAAACTTTAGCTACCATTTATACCGTCCCCTCCTCATTTAAACTATATGTCCCATTCATTATAACACTTCCGTCATTATAATCAATACTAAATTAAAATAATTATAAATAAACTTTTTGCAGCTGCTTTCTTATCATGCTGCTTCACAATTGCTTCCAATACCGGTATGATAAACCTTAATAAATCCCACCAAGAAAGTTGGTTTTGCCATGACCAGTCAAATCCGCTCCATACCGCGTCCATTAGTACGCACGAATCAATGGGTCATCTTGTTAAGTGTAGTCATTTCCTTGTTGACTGGACGAATCATCTTATTACTGATTCCTTTAACAGCAGGCCTGTTAGGTCTTATCTTTGATTTCAACCCCATCATGCGCCTAGCAAAGCTCTTTTTGAGAAAAAAGCCCTCCGAATACATTCCAGAAGAACATTCGCAGCAGCAATTCAATCAGCTGATCGCTGTCGTGTGCTTAGGGGCAGGCTTGATTTCTTTCCTGCTTGGATGGACCGTTATCGGTTATTTGTTCACCTTGATCGTCGGGATAGCTTCCCTCATCGCCATTCTCGGTTTTTGCATCGGCTGCTTTATCCTTTATCAATGGAAGCGACATACCTATAAATCATTCTGAAGTACGCATGGAATTGCTCTTTTTAACCCAATAAGCAGCAAGTATGATCAATAGAAGCAGCACAGCTTGCGGTACAAGCGTTTCGATCGTTGGGTAAAGGCCAATCGCTTCAATGAATGGGAATGAGCTGATTGTATTTGTCGGTATCACTTGCGAAACCTGAAGCGAATGGATAGAGACTCCAAGTATCTTGAAAGCTAGAGCATATATCAGTATCGTTGCCACTTTAAAGAATACCGACATCGGTAATTTCACACTGTAGCGCAGCATAATGAAACCAATCACCATTAAAATGAGGAAGGCTAGCAAAATCCCGCTTAGCAGCTGCTTTACCTCCATATAAGGGGCCATTCCTGCATAAAAGATAATGGTCTCCGCACCCTCACGGAAAATGGATAAAAAACTTATCAACGCGAAAGAGAGGATGCTTCCCGTGGCAATGGCCTGATTCATTTGCTTGCTGATATATCGGTTCCATGCATGGACATTCGATTTACTATGAAGCCAAATGCCAATGGTCAGCATCATCGATACTGCTATTATTCCAGTAATTCCCTCGATATATTCCCGGCTTGACGCAGCCGTTATCTGAGAGAAAACGATGTTGATGATGACAGCCAATGCGGAACTGGCAATCAAGCCCGCACCAACACCTGCCCAAATCCATTTTTGTTTGTCCGCTTGCCCGATTTTGTTCAGGAAAGATAATAACGTAGCTACAATCAAGAGCGCCTCCAAGCCTTCCCGCAATAGAATCAGGGCGGCATCCCATGTTGTATAGCTTGTATCATCAATCAAAGGAAGTAATCTTATGTTTAAATCGGCTACGATCGCCTTTGCTTCCTCCGCCTTTATATTCTTCGATTGCAAGAGGCTGATGGCAGTAGGAACTTTCGTTTCCATATCACTGTAAAGCTTGCTATCCCTTGTAGAGACTTCCCCTTCGACATTGGGCCAAATCGTTAAAATTTCATTTAACCGGTCAACGGCCGAATTCATGTCCTCTTTTTCAATATTTTTTACACTCCCCTGTAACAGCTGTGTTACATCCGCAAGGGAATAGGTTGTCTTCTTGCTTCCTTTTTCAACTTTGCCAGCGAGGAAATCCTCCATCAGCCCTCTTAATTCAGCTAAACTCTTTTTGCCTTTTTCCCGATCAGGAGGATCTTGTGTAATCGCAATTCGCACAAACGCCATTTTTGTTTCGATCGCACCATATGTAGCCACACTTTTTTCCCTGACCACAACCTCCGCGTCTGTCCATCGATTCAGCAGGTTGGCATATTGAACGTTAGCTTGCTCAAAGTCCTTTGCCGTGATCGAAGCGTCCAATTCATCGATTAAAGGCAGAAGGGATTGCAGCCGTTCTTTATAGCCTGTCTTGTCAACGGGGTTTTCGTTCGTGTCATAGATGACAAGCGCACTTGATAATGACGATAGCCGCTTTTTGATGTCAGCCGTTGAGGCTTCGTCTTTCAAGGCACTTTTTACGGATTGCAGCTCTTTGCTTACTTTCTTCGCGCCTTCGCTGTCCGTTTTAATCGTTTCCCAATCTTTCTCGAATGAATCGATGTTTTTCGATACCTGCTCAACTTCGCCTGATTTTATCTTCATTAAACTATCGCCAATATAGACAAAAAGTTGATCGTGATTTTCACCTGCCGAGGCCATCCTGACACCAGGTAAAATGAATAAAAGGCCGACGATCAAAACCACTATCCCACTTTTCCATTTAAAAACGTTCATATTCGCCACTCCTCATTCATGAACTAAAATCGCCAACCCGGATTAAATCCACGCTGGCGATTTTACGTCCTAAATCTGAAATTCAATTTATCCAAACAGGGAATCTCCTATATACCCACCCTTTTTCACACCTGGTAAACACGCAAACATCGCACTTCCCCTGTGAACGATATATTCATTGAGCTTGTCATTTTTTGCGAGTCGCTCTTGTATGGGGATGAATTGTTTACTCGGGCTTCGCTGAAAACAAATGAATAGCAGACCAGCATTGAAGCTGCCTGTTTTGGGATCCATGCCATCCGCATATGAATAAGGACGCCTCAGGATTTTTGCTTTGCCGTCTCCCCTGGCTAGGCTCATATGGGAATTCTCCGGAATGGTCAGGTTTCCATTTGAGTCTTTAGCTTCTAAATCAACGCGATCAAACTCATTCTTCATCCCTAATGGAGCTCCGCTGTCCCGGTGACGCCCAAACGTGTTTTCTTGCTCTTTCAATATCGTACGGTCCCAAACCTCGATATACATCTGGATTCGGCGCACAACCATATAACTGCCGCCAACAAGCCAGTCGGGTCCGTCCCCGGCCTTTACCCAAACATGCTGATTCATTTCACTGGCATCATTCGTATCCGGATTGACCGTACCATCCTTAAAACCGAATAAATTACGCGGTGTCGTCTTTTTCGAATCGGCTTGCTTAGTCCGTTGAAAACCCGTCTGCGCCCAATGAATGATCGTCTTCCCTCTTCCTATCCTTACCAAATTTCGGACGGCATGAAAAGCGACTTGCAAATCATCGGCACACGCTTGAATGCAAATGTCCCCACCGCTCCATGAATCCTCCAACGCATCCAAAGGGAACTTGGGCAGATCCTTCAATTCAGCAGGTTTTTTCGAGTTCAAGCCAAACCGGTCTTTTCCATCCTTTGAAAACAGGGTCGGACCGACGCCAAACGTAATCGTTAAATTGGATGGTGATAATTCCTTCGCTTCCCCTGTGTCCTTTGGAGGCATATTCGCATTTAGGGATGCTTCCCCCACCAAGTTTCCCGCTGTCATCTGGGCCGCGGCCTCCGTCCAATCCTTAAATAACTGAATTAAGTCAGATCTTTTATCCGTAGTGACCTCCAATGAAGCGAAATACAGGTTATCCTGCGTTTCGGTCGTGATTCCAGCTTGATGCGCTCCATAAAAAGGGACAATATCCTTCGTTTGTCCCTTCGCCCTTGAATCGGAGAGCGTCAGCAGCCCGCCAATTCCAGATGCTCCTATCACGACTCCGATTCCGCCGACCCCTGCCGTTTTCAACATATTGCGGCGACTCACTTTTTTAGTGAAAAGCCCGATTTTATCATTCGGCGTATTTTCCTTCAATTACGATTCCTCCGTTACAATCCCTATTTGCGAAAGTGGTTCAGCCAAGGCATCAATCGCTTGACTTAGCTCTTTAACTTCGGATTCCTTTAAATCCGTATAGGAGATGTATCCATCGCCTTCTTTGTGCTTTTCAAGCAGGGCGTATACTTCGTCAAAACGCTGTTGGATTTCCTCGGCAAGCTTTGCATCCTTTTCTTTTAACGCTGGAGTAAGCAGTTCAAAAATCTTTTCTGCCCCTTCAACATTGGCCACGAAATCATATAAATCTGTATGGGAATACCGGTCCTCTTCGCCTGTAACTTTACTTGTTGAAACCTCATTCAATAGATCGACTGCACCCGTGATCAATAAATCCGGCGTGACCTCGACCGTTTCAACTTTGGCACGAAGCAAATTGACATCGCTCATCAACTGCTTTGCATACTTTTCATATCCTTTTGTCGTGTTTTCTTCCCATAGTCCCATTTCAATGCGGTGGTATCCACCCCATTCTTCATCCTTGACATCACCTTTACGTGCATCGATTTTCGGATCTAGGTCACCGAATACTTCAGCAATTGGTTCGGCTCTCTCATAATGCATACGGGCGGGTGCGTACACTTCCTTAGCCTTTTCAAGATCACCGGCTGATACCGCCGCCGTAAATTCTTCCGTAGCTTTTACAAACTCTTCTATTTCATTGATCGCATATTCGCGGTACTCACCCGAGACATCATCCAGCTTACTCTCACTTTTTTCTTTGGCTTTGTCATCTGCCGGCTTAGTCCCTTCGTTTTCCTGCGCACATCCGAATAATAGACTGGTAGATAGCAGGACTGCTAATGACGCCTTTGCTTTCTTCATAATGTATTCTCCCTTTAATATGATTTGTAGATTCATATTAGCAGATAATGAAAATCATTATCAATATATATTTTATTGGAAGGTGAATATTTTCAGTTAGCTATCCTTCACGCTCTTTCATTAATGTGTCGATTTCTTTATCCATGATATTTGTGATATCCTCAATGAATTGGATGGCAAATGTCAGCTCTTGCTCGTTATAAGCGGAGCATAAAGCCTGTGTGGCCACCGACAGTGATTGATAATGCGATTTGATTTGTTCCTGCCTATCTGGTATCGGTGCAATCATGACTCGCCTTCCATCCTTGTGATCCCGTTCTCTTTTTACATAACCCGATTTCTCAAGACGATTGATCAGTGCCGTAACCGAACCTGTGCTCAATCCTGTAATTTTTGCTAACTCACCTGCAGTTATCGCGCCTGTTTCTTTCAATATTTCGGCAGTCTTCAAGTCGGTATGGGTCACCCCTATCTTTTGGGCCATGTTTTGTTGAAATAAAACGGATCTCATGCCGAACCGCTGCAAGCCATGAGTCAAACTCTCTAATAGAGCTACATTTACCTCTTTACCGCTTGACATAAAATGCCACCCCTTTTAAACTTAAATTTATCTTGATTTTCAAGATAAATGTTTTGTTTAATCTTAACGTTTACCTTTCAACCATGTAAAGCAAATTCAGAGCTGGTTGAAACGAAGGAGGATAATAAATGAACAATCAAAAAAACCAGAAATTCATTGTTGCCGGGCTTTTATTGGGCATCTTGATGTCAGCGATGGATAATACGATCGTTGCGACTGCCATGGGAACGATCGTTTCTGATTTAGGCGGGTTCGATAAGTTTGTCTGGGTGACGTCAGCCTATATGGTTGCGACGATGGCAAGCATGCCTATTTTCGGTAAGCTTTCCGATATGTATGGAAGAAAAAGATTTTTCATTTTTGGACTGATCGTCTTTTTAATCGGATCGGCCTTATGCGGCATGGCCCAAAGCATCGTGCAATTAAGCATCTTCCGTGCGATCCAGGGAATAGGCGGGGGGGCCCTGATGCCCATTGCCTTTACCATCATCTTCGATATATTCCCGCCTGAAAAGCGCGGGAAGTTAACAGGACTTTTTGGTGCAGTATTCGGCGCCTCCAGTGTATTGGGCCCGCTTTTAGGTGCTTATATCACTGAATATTCCAGCTGGAACTGGATATTTTACGTCAACGTCCCGATTGGGATCATATCGTTATTCTTCATCTCGAGATATTACAAGGAGTCGGCAAACACCCAGGAGCAAAAAATCGATTGGGGCGGCGCAGCTACGCTCGTCATTGCCGTTGTCAGCTTAATGTTTGCGCTCGAATTGGGCGGGGAGTATGGTTGGTCTTCTTCTCCGATCATCGCTCTGTTTGCTAGCTTCGCCGTGTTCTTCGTTTCCTTTTTCTTTTTCGAAAGAAGAGCAAAAGATCCGATCATTTCATTGTGGCTGTTTAAAAGACGACTGTTTGCCACTTCCCAAATTTTAGCGATCCTTTATGGCGGGACATTCATCATTTTAACGGTCTATATCCCGATTTTCGTCCAGGCCGTTTACGGTGGCTCGGCCACGAACGCCGGATTGATCCTCACACCGATGATGCTCGGCTCGGTAGTCGGCAGTGCAATAGGCGGGATATTCAATACAAAAACAAGCTTTCGCAACCTAATGACGATTTCCGTCATCTGCTATTTTGTTGGAATGCTGCTCTTAGGGACGATCACCCCTGAAACGAGCAGGACTTCATTGACGTTATTCATGATTCTGACTGGATTTGGCATGGGCTTCTCCTTTTCCCTATTACCCATTGCTTCCATTCACAATCTGGAACCGAGATTCCGTGGATCGGCCAACTCTACAAACTCATTCCTTCGTTCATTTGGAATGACGCTTGGTGTCACGATTTATGGAGCGATCCAAAATAATGTATTTACAAGTAAGATGGAGGACGCATTCAAAGGAATGCAAGGCGGCCCAGATCCAGGATTGCTGAAGGATCCGCGCCAGCTCTTCCAATCCGATGCACGGGCCGAGATTCCGGACTTTATCCTGGATAAAATCGTTCATGCCATGTCCGATTCCATTTCATTGATATTCACCTTGGCGCTCATCCCGATCGGGCTTGCAGCCATCACCGTGTTCTTTATGGGGAAAACGAGAGTGGAAACACATGCAAAAGAGGAATCATGACAATAAATAACGGATAAGCACTGGATTTCCAGTGCTTTTTTGTTGCCCTTCCATTAAGAAATTGGGGGTAAAGATTGCCTGACAATCAATCTACAACTAAAATATAAGTAACACATTCACAAACCGAGGTGAGAAGTTTGAAGATCGTCTGTTTTGGAGACAGTTTAACCAGAGGCATTTCTTATGTCAAAGGCAGGCTACGAATCATTAAAGAAAATTACCCGAACTCTTTAGCTAAGCTGACAGAATCATTGCCCTTCGTCGAGGTTTTGAATAAAGGGGTTTTCAATGACAACTCCGACCTATTGGTGAGCCGGTTCGAGAAAGATGTCATGTCGGAAAATCCCGATATCGTTTTAATAGAGGTCGGTGGAAATGACTGTAACTTCCATTGGGCTGAAGTAGCAAAAGATCCGGAAGGTCATCACGAGCCGATCGTTCCAATAGAACGCTACCTCGACAATATCACCCAGCTTGTCAAACAGGTTCAGGACAAGCATGTCACACCCTTCCTTTTAACACTCCCGCCATTGGATCCTGCTAGGTATTACAGATCCCTGGCTGATAAGTTCGGGCATTCAATCGGGCATTTCGTTTCCCATGTCGGAGGTATCGAGCACTGGCACGGCATGTATAACCGACAATTGAAAAACCTTGCGGAAGAATTGAAGGTGCCTTTGATAGATGTGCGTTCCTACATCAAAACCTCCGGAGATCTGGAACACCTGATCAGTGATGACGGCATCCACCTCACCTCGGAAGGATATCAGCAAATGAGCTTGGCCATATTCAGTGACTTAAAGAAACATATGACAGGAAAAATGCCTTCACAATCTTCATTTGATTGTAAACATTCATCGTGGTAAAGGACGACTTCCAATAAGAACTCGCAGTTGCAAAAGAGAGTGGCAGCAGGGATTTCCAAAACCAGAAATTAGCGACCATTGGAGTTCTACCTTCATTCTATTGTACGGTCGATATATTTAAAAAATAAAAAACCGCAGTCAATCTCATTATTATCGAGATTGCCTACGGTCCGGGGCAAAGCATGGCGCTTTGCCTTTTTTACTTTACAGACTTTTCACTTCCACGTTTTCCGGAAGCTTGAAAGGGTTGTCGGCATTGATCCGGTCATAAAACATCATCCCGTTCAAATGATCTAACTCATGTTGAAACACGATGGCGGCAAAGCCCTTCAGCCGCAACTCTATTTCCTTACCATTACCATCCACCGCTTTAATTTTCACGCGTTCATATCGGGGTACATAGCCTTTGATGTCACGGTCTACAGAAAGGCAGCCTTCACTTTGGGGTAAATAGATCATTGTGGCCGAATGGCTGATGATCTTAGGATTCACAAGGGCGTATTCATACTGCTTCCCTTTTTCATCTGGAAAATACATGACGAACATGCGCTTGTTCAAACCTATCTGATTGGCAGACAATCCTACACCTTCACGCAGGTTATACTTCTTTTGCAGTTTTGGATCCTGGCTATTTTTCAAATACTGCATCATACATTCCAATGTTTCACGATCTTCATCTGAAATCGGCAGGCTGACTTCCTCCGTTACTTGCCGCAGAATGGGATCACCTTCCCTAACGATATCCTTCATCGTGATCATATAGTCTTTTATAAATTTACTCATAGAAATTCACACTCTTCTACCATTTTATTTTTTCATCACTTAGACCATTTCACTTTAGCATTTCGGATTTAAAAAGTCTAATGTGCAGGTTGGATGTCCAAAACGCATGACTTCACGCTTATCTCTTCGATAATAAATACTTTTTCTTGACTTTAACATTATTTACCTTTATTTTAGGGCATAAAGACCCATAGATTACAGGTTTAAAAATTTTATACTGAAGTTATATTCTTAAAGGAGATGAAAAATTGAATTCGAACTCTAAATTAGTTTCGAAGTTGCTGCCGTTCCTGACGGCTTTCATTGTGATAATCGGTGGTATCAGTTGGTATGTTGTAACTCAGTCAAAGGATAAGGTCATTCCCTTTTCTTCGGTTGAAAAGACGATCAAAGCCCAAGATGGGGCCCTCGTCTCCATAGAAGAAAAAAGAAACGGGACTCTCCACATCACCACACCTGATGGAGAATATGTTTCTAACATCCCTCCCAATAGTCAAATGATCAACAAACTAGTCGAAACTTATAATGTTCAATATTCTTTTTCATCAACCAATAAGTCGGCAATATGGATTCTAGGCGCATTGATGGCAGCTCTCGCCGCAACAGCCGTGATCATACAAAAAAGAACCAAAGGCGGACTGCGCATCGGCAGTAAGAAACAAAGCCTATCCGCCCCCAGGCCTTTACCAGAGATAACCATGGCTGATGTAGGCGGCTTGCAGAACGAGATCAAGCAAGAAATCCTCCAGACCCTCACTACATTGAAGGAACCTGAGCGTTCGGAAAAGATTGGAATCAAGCCGCCTCAAGGCATTTTATTATACGGACCTCCCGGAACCGGGAAAACGCTGCTTGCACAGGCAATTGCCAAAGAGCTGGGTGCCAATTTCTTCTCAACGAGCGGCTCGGCCTTCAACGAAATGTTTGTCGGAGTCGGTGCAGCACGTGTCCGCAGCCTTTTTCAAAATGCACGAAAGCAATCTCCGGCTGTCATTTTCATTGATGAGGTGGACGCACTTGCTGGCAAAAGGAAACCCCATGGCGGGGAGGAAGCCGAGAAAACGTTAACGGAACTGCTTGTCCAATTGGATGGAGGTCATCCTAATGAAGGCATTCTATTCATTGCCGCGACAAACCGGAAAGATATGCTTGATGAAGCTTTTCTACGGCCGGGCAGGATTGATTTCTCCTTCCAGGTTCCACTTCCTGATACTCAAGGACGAAAGGAAATCATCGATATCCATACGAAGGGAAAACGACTGGCAACTGACGTCCTTGCATCCCTTGATGAATTGGCTGAAAGTACATCCGGTTTCTCCGGCGCGGACTTATCCTCCCTGTTCGATACGGCATCGCGCCACGCCCTTAGGAATGAACAGGATATGATCCGTAAACAAGATCTGGATTATGCAATTGACCGCACGATTCTAGGTGCCACATCACGGACATTGAACGATGTCGATACAAAACGGCGGGTGGCGATCCATGAAAGCGGACATGCCTTGATCGCCGCTTTGACAAAGCCCGGCTCTGTTCGAAAAGCGACCATCATTCCCCGGGGCGAGGCCCTTGGATATGTCGCACCTATACCAAAAGAGCTCCATTTGGCAACGGCAAGTGAATTGCTTGATCAAGTCAAAATGATACTGGCCGGTGGTGTAGCTGAAAGGATGTATTTAGGGGAACACAGCATTGGTGTCGGCGGTGATGTCCAACAGGCGAAACATCTTCTTGAGCAGATGGTCGATACGGGAATGCTTCAAGACGGATTTACCCTTACTTTCAATAAAAGCGATAAGGAACACAAGATGCAGGAATTATTCACCAGGGCGATTTCGGAAACGGAAATGTTGATTGACGCGAATCGCCCACAATATGAAGTTCTGGTTGAGGAGCTTTTGAAAAAAGAGACGCTCGAGGGATCGGTTGTACAGCGAATCGTTGATGCTTCCGAATTCACCAAGGCATGCTCCAACGCTTAATATATACTTTGCATGACTAGGGGCCTGGACAGGCCCCTTTTTTTGCCTTATGTGATTCATGTAAGGGGGCATTCATTCAAACGGAACGCCTATGCAATCCGCTTGTTTATTGGCAGATTTATTTTTCCTGCCGATATTACTGCATTCCAATGAACAATATTTACTGCTTGCCTTTCTTGGTTTAAACTCTTTCCCGCAATGTTCACATTTCTTCCATTGATATTTTATATAGGCTGTCCCTTTGCAAGTTTGGGAACAGTATTTAGCATTTTGATTGTAACTTTTAAATTCACGACCACACACCATGCAATCGAATTGCGCCATTATCTTTCCTCCATATTATAAGTCTAATAGCAGGGAACCATCGATCAATCCATTTTTTCGTGTCGCTGCAGATGTTCACCATTAAAAACGTCTTCCTTTGCATTCCCGGAGCTTTTATACTTATCCTGAATCAAACTGATCGCCATTGCCGCAATCACGGCTGGAATCGCGAAGCTAATGAAATTCATATAAATGGGCAGCTTTAGCTCGATTAACATACCACCCATCGCAGGACCGAGAATGGCACCGAACCTCCCTATTCCGAGGGCCCACCCTAGAGCTGTTGATTTGATATCGGTAGGATAAAAGATTGATATAAATGCATTGTTCAAATTTTGGGACCCGATCGAGGCTGCTCCGGCAACGGCAACCAATCCATATAAAATGATCGTACCTGGTTTGAAGCCGAGTAAGGTCAAACAAATGGCGCCAAAGGTAAATAAACTGATAAGCACCTTTTTCGATCCAATCCTATCAGCCAGCCACCCACCGCAAATCGACCCGATTATCGCCCCAATATTCAAACTGAAAAGGAACAGCAAACTAGACCTTAATGGATAACCTGCTTCCACCATCAATTGAGGTAACCAAGTCCCCAATCCGTAAACCATTAATAAACCCATAAAACAGGCAATCCAGAACATGATGGTGGTTCTTCCTCGCCGATTTTCAAAGAGCTTGGCGACCGGAACGCCTGTCGTCGATAATTCGTTTATGAATCTATCGTTTTCTTGCGGGACGTAGGAAGGGTTCAAACGCTTCACTATCGCACTGGCTTTTTTATAATCCCCTTTTTCAACATAGTAATAGAGGGACTCCGGTAAAAATCTAATTAAAAATGGGATCGCTATCAGCGGAATAGCCCCGATGAAGAACATCCATCGCCAACCTAAAGCCGGAATCACATTCATTCCTAATAGCGACACCAAAATGCCGCCTATCGAATAACCGCTAAACATGACGGCCACCATGATATTTTTTATCGATTTTGGCGAATACTCGGACGTCAGGACGACTAACAATGGAGGAATTCCGCCCAGTCCCATCCCGGCAATAAACCGGTATACAGCAAAATCAACCGGTCCTTGTGCAAAACCTGTCAATAATGTGAATGTGCCAAAAAGGGCCACACAAGTAATGATGACTGTCTTTCTCCCCACTTTATCCGCCAATATCCCACAGAAAAGCGAACCGATAAGACCGCCTACCAAAGTCAAACTTCCAATCATGCCCAAAACGCTTGGCGCTGTGCCCCAAGCTTCACCTAAACTCGGGATGACGGCTCCATAAACGACTAAATCAAACCCATCAAAAAGAATGAGAAAAATGCACCATAATAAAACGGAAAGGTGAAAAGAATTAAATTTACTATTTTCGATGACGTGTGCGATATGAATATTCTGCAAGTTTATTCCCCCGTATATGTTTGGTATCCACTTCCTAAGGCCAGCTAGTGGTATCACCGATATGGAATCTTGCTCCTTATGTCTTGGGGTTTATTTTAAGACCCTCGCATATCCCTTCGATGGTGACAAATATGGGCTGATCGCTGAATCCTGCGGCACTTCCTTGATGTGCACAAACGGCAAGACTATATTCGCTGTCTACCCTAAATTGTTTACAGGTATAATCAGCTATTGGTTTATTTCTACGTACATCTGTCAGTTGAATGTCATCCATGCCATTCCTGCTCACATTAAAAGCGCGTAAAGGGATGGATAATCCTTTACCGACTGCCTTGATATAGCTTTCCTTCAAGGTCCACATATCATAAAAGGCTGAAAGTCTATCTCCCACTCCCCAGACCTCGGCATATTCTTCTTCTGTAAAGAAACCTTTTGCCAGCTCCAAATCAAACGGACCGTTTTTCTCGATGTCCACTCCAACCTCAGCATCATGGAAGGCACAAACCACATACTCTCCAGAATGGGAAATATTATAATGGATGGATGGATGCTTGGATAAAAAAGGCTTTCCATATGCATTAGTCTCCACTTCCAAATCTCCCCTAACCAAACCGTACCGTTTTTCAAGAATGCATCTCAGCAGCAAGTCTCCTATAAGGGACCGGTATGCATCATCCACCTTATGGTATCTTTTCAGACGAACCTGCCTTTTTGTTGAAACATGGGCAAACAGTTCGTCCAAGTCCCCTTCACTTCTCTTGGCAGGCAAGGTACATATATACACCTCTACCATTCCTCCGCCTCCTTTCCCTCTTCTGGCAAAATGAATAGGAGGTCACTGTATAATCACAGCGACCTTCCCATTAATGACATCCCCAGGCTAACTGGATGAGTCACTCACTGACGCTTCTGACCTGTTTTACATCATGGGGCTTGGCAGTACTCCTTTGCTGGCATGATGGCTTTGAAATCATCCTTCCTCAAACGCAGGGCACACAATAATGCTGCGACGAGGAACAAGGCGGAGCCGAGGAGGGCGAATTGATAAGAGGCTAAATGAACCTCCATATCCCCATCCGCTCCCGTCATGCTCGTACCGGCTGCCCCGAGAATGCTAGCCAGGATGGCTACACCAATGGCGGACCCCATTCGGTTTTGCACATTGAACAATGTCGTTGCCCTTCCCATGGAAGCCGAGTCGATATTTGTGAAAGTAGAGAATTGTACCGCAACGACCGTGTGTCCCAAGCATATCCCGATGCTGAATAATAAAGCACGCAGGACCCATGGGTTGGCTGTCGGCCCAACCAGGCTTATCACTGTGAATATGATGATCGTGCCAAGCAGGCCAATCCGGATCACCTGATGGATTCCCCATTTTTTAGTGGTCCAAGGCATCAGCCGCGACGCCACCATTAAACCCAGTGCTTCCGGAAAAGTTGTCAGGCCGCTTTCTAAAGCTGAAGCCTGAAGCGAACTTTGATACATTAACGGGAATACAAAGAGCATCCCCAATAAGCCTGCCATTGAAAATAAAGAAATGATGCCCAACGTCCGGAATAATCGGTCGGATAATAAACGCAAATCAAGCATCGGTTTGTCCACTTTTAACTCCACTAGAATGAATGTGCAAACAAGGATCGCTCCAACCATTCCTGTATACAGGACCACGGGGGAATCCCACCCTTTAGCCGGCCCTGCATTCAGTGCATACATCAGCATGGAGAATCCAGCTGCCGAAAGCAAGAATCCCGGGAGGTCCAGCCTGCCTGCGGTTGGTTCCTTGTGTTCTTTTAAAAAAAGTAAGCCGAATAATAAAACGAGAATGCCGAAAGGGACATTTATATAAAACGCCCAGCGCCATGACAGCTGTTCGGCAAAGAATCCGCCAACTATAGGACCGATGGCTGGCGCGAAGGCAATCGGCAGTACAAGCGACCGGGATACCTTCGGCCGTTCTTCAGGAGAGAATGTCCTAAATAAAAGCGCCATTCCAACCGGTGTCAGGACACCGCCCCCTGCCCCCTGCAAAACCCGGAACAAGTTCAAGGTTTGCAGATCATTCGCGAATCCGCATAAAAGGGAGGCGGCCGTGAAGACACCCAAGGCCATCAAGAAGATTTTCTTGGTGCCAAAGCGATCACCAAGCCAACCAGCTACCGGGAGGAATACGGCCAGACTTACTAAATACCCGGTGTTGATTCCACTCGTCGACGAAGGCTCGATGTTAAATTCCTTGCTGATCGTAGGCAGGATCACATTGACGATCGTCCCGTCCATCGAAACCATGAACATCGCTATGACATAAACGATGCTCACTACTGCTTTAGAATCAAGCTGCATCCTTGCCTTCACTTTGTTCCGTCACTGCTGGCAACTAGCTTCAAGCTTTTGGGCTGCAAGTCCGTCCAGTTCGTGTTGATGTACTCCAAGCAATCCTGCCGGCTTTCCTCCCGGTATAGGACGGACCAGCCGGATGGAATAACAAGAAAAGCGGGCCAAAGGGAATGCTGACCCTCTTCATTTATTAACACATTGTAGATGCCGTTTTCATTCTCGAAAGGGTTGGTCATCAGTTATCTCCTCCTTCATTAATCTTGGCTGACTTCTGCAGCTTGGTGAGTTTTTCAGCAATTACTTGGCCAATTTCAGCAAGCGGTCCTGGCTGACACATATCCTTATGGCGGCAATCGATATTATGCTGTTCTATTTCACCGTGAATGAATGGCTTCCAAGTCTCTGGGTGAATCGGGTCGAACCAATCCGGGATAATCGTCGACCTAAAGAAGAGCACATCCCCTTTAAAGGTCTTTGGTTTATACTCACTCATGATCCGAACTGAATTCACATATGTCTCTTTCAGGTTCAGGATCGTTTCCTCTTCTAAACTGGCCAATGCACTTCCGTCACGACGCAGTATTTCTATGGCACTAGCATTATCCAACGGCTGGTCTCCTAAAGTATCAGGATCGTATCCACCCAATGCAAGCAGTGCGATTAAAGCTTCCTCATCATCCGGCGCCTCATTTATAGGCAGGAAATGACTTGGATATGCATCTAGGATTGCAACAAGGCGTACATCCTCTCCCTCATTTTGCAGTTGGGTTGCCATTGCATGAACGACATTGCCTCCGAGAGACCAACCCAATAGATGGTAAGGGCCTTTTGGCTGGATCGTCCTTAATTGTTCAATATAGTCGGCCGCCATTTCAATCAGCGTTTTCGGGAATGCCTCTTTCTGAGCTATGCCTCGTGCTTGTAACCCGTAGATTGGATAGTCAGGTCCAAGCGCAGTCATCAATCCAGCGTAGCACCAGCTAAGTCCGCCCGCCGGATGTACGCAAAACAACGGAAGTTCCCTCCCATTTTTCCTAAGCGGCAGCAGGACGTCCAATGCACTTTGGCTCGTGCCCATTTCCAAGCGTTCTGCCAGCCCCGCAACAGTCGGAGCTTCGAATAGATTACCAATACTAAGCTCGACCCCAAGTGCTTCACGGATTTTGCTCATCAACTGGACAGCTAGCAGCGAGTGACCGCCTAGATCGAAGAATCCATCATCTATTCCGACATGAGGTAAATCGAGAACCTCCATAAAGAGATCGCAAAGAATCTCCTCCTGCGGCGTTCTCGGCCCCCGCCCCGATTGTACGGCATTGAATTCCGGCGCCGGCAACGCTTTGCGGTCCAACTTGCCATTCGGTGTCAAAGGCAGTTCTTCCATTTCTACGAAAGCGGAAGGAACCATATAATCTGGAAGGCCTTCAGCTACTGAACGACGTACATGTGCAGCATCGAAGGTCACATTTGATCCAGATACGACATATGCGACCAGTCGCTTATCACCGGGGTTATCTTCACGAACCACCACCGCAACTTGTTCAATATCGGAGTGTTGGGCGACCGTTGCCTCGATTTCACCCAATTCGATACGGAAGCCGCGGATTTTGATCTGATGATCGGCACGCCCCATATAATCCAAAGATCCATCCTCACGCCAGCGGGCCAAATCCCCGGTACGGTACATCCTCTCACCTGATGAACTGAATGGGTTGGCGACAAAACGGTCCGCCGTCAAGCCAGGGCGACCTAGATACCCACGGGCAAGACCAGGTCCGGAAACATAGAGTTCCCCCACTACCCCTGGCGGAACCGGCTGTAAGACGGCATCCAACACATACACCCCAAGATCGGGTATCGCACGGCCAATGAGGCTATTGGCTTTTATGGATGTAATATCACGATTAAGCTCTAGATAGCTGACATGTACGGTCGTTTCCGTAATGCCATACATGTTGATGAGATATGGTGCATTTTCCGGATGACGGCCATACCAATCCTCCAAACGGCTTAGTTCTAGTGCCTCCCCGCCATAAATCACATAGCGTAAAGCAAGCTGCTGCCCAATTTCCGGCATTTCCCGATCGGCCTGCATCAATTGATAAAATGCCGATGGGGTCTGATTCAGTACCGTCACTCCTTCTTTAACCAATAGCCCTAAAAATTCCATAGGTGATCGGCTGATCGAGTGCGGCACGACGACAAGCTTGCCTCCGTGGAGTAATGCTCCCCAAATTTCCCACACCGAAAAGTCAAAAGCATAGGAGTGGAACATCGTCCACACATCATTGGAATTGAAATCGTACCAATGCTGCGTCGATCCAAATAGTCTGATTACATTCTGGTGCGGAACGACAACCCCTTTTGGTACACCGGTTGAACCGGAAGTATAGATAATATACGCCGAATTCAAAGGCGATAACGGTCGGATGCGGTCAACATCCGTTGGATTGATC
>NZ_PHNG01000643.1:0-18797 GCF_002803435.1 Bacillus sp. mrc49
ATTTTGCCTATGCCTTGATTGAAAAGGCAGGGGTTACCGTTGTCCCAGGAGATGCTTTTGGGAAACAGGGCGAGGGTTATGTGCGGATGGCTTTGGTCCAGCCACCCGAGCGATTGAAAGAAGCGGCAGAACGGATAGGACTGTTCCTGGAGAAAAATCGATTGTAGGGAACATATTGGATAAGCTTATGAGTATCATCGACCGGTGTGCTGGCGATCGCTCACTAGTACATTGCCAAATTATCATTGCTATCCGATCAGGCTCGGGAATATGAAAGACGTCGGGATACCTTGATAGCAGGTCTTGCAAAAGCTGGGTGGCATGTGCCGAAGACATCGGCCACCATGTTCATTTGGGCCCGGATTCCAGCAGGGTGGAAGTCTCGCGATTTTGCCTATGCCTTGATTGAAAAGGCAGGGGTTACCGTTGTCCCAGGAGATGCTTTTGGGAAACAGGGCGAGGGTTATGTGCGGATGGCTTTGGTCCAGCCACCCGAGCGATTGAAAGAAGCGGCAGAACGGATAGGACTGTTCCTGGAGAAAAATCGATTGTAGGGAACATATTGGATAAGCTTATGAGTATCATCGACCGGTGTGCTGGCGATCGCTCACTAGTACATTGATAAAGAAAGAACGTCAATCAACGATTGAACGTTCTTTTTTTTTTGCTTATAGTCACTTACTTTTCATCACTCGATTCGAAATGAAATAGGCCATTACAGCTGAGAGCGCAGACATTATCATGACAGGCAATTGCGGCTGTGAAACCATACCGGGAGAACCGGCAATAAGAGTTGCCCCTGAAAAATCAGGAGTATATGCAGCAGTTAGAATCAGTCCGGATATCACTTGTAATATCGTGAATAACAATAGGAAACTAATTGTAAAGAAAAGATACTTCTTCATATGTTTCACCTCCTCTATTACATACGGATGATTTCTATGGAAGTTCCTTTAATTTACATTTTATTGTTGACGCTTCATAAATGTCCAAGCTTATTTACATTAGGAAAGTATAAAATGCCTTATATAGAGTATCAGGGGCTTGCAGCTGTAACTTACTTATTGAAAGGGGGAGTCTGTAGACTAAAGAGGCCGCATCCGATTATTAATATAGCGTGCAGTGCAATGGTACGGTCGGAGTACCATTCAGCAAAACTGTGGGAAATAGAGTTTCCATCCTTGTTTTCATGAAGGTTCTAGCGTTTTCCAACCCTATTTGGGAGTTTAAGAGAGAGGGACTATCAAGGAGACTAGATCGATAGATTATATGATGCATTTCCCGAACGGAAAAAGGACAAGCCGCATACTATATAGCAAGTCCGTATCTTTAATGAAACGGGCTTAGTATGATAGATAGGGGGGCATGGCAATGATCAACTGGAAAGTGCGCCTTAAGAATCCAACGTTTATATTCACGGTACTCCTTCCTGGGCTTTTGTTATTGGTACAGATGGTTGCGGCGTTCATAAACAATTTCATTCACCCAATCGGCTTTACCATTAGTGATGATGCATTGAGCGGGGCTTTGGGCATCATCAACTTTATAGCCATTACATTCTTTGGGGTCGGCGGTGTGATCGATCATACCACTAAAGGGCTAAGTGACAGCGAGAATGCTCGAAGTTATGATGAACCTAAATAATGGTAATCCATTGAAGATATAGAAGGAACCAGATAACACCGTTCAGGTTACACACGGTAGTTATCTGGTTTTTGTGTTTTAAAATGCTTTGAATGGATTGTGGATGTTTTTGACATGAAAACGAAAAAGGCAACATACATTTAAAATCGTGGTTCATTTTCAGTTTGGGGAGGAAAAAGAATGAGTTATCGTTTACCAGTTTCAAAATGGCTCGGGGCCATCGTTTTACTTGTGGCTTTACTGGGGGCATTCGTATTAAGTCCTGCCAATGCTTCAGCGTCTATCAATTATGGTGATGAAGTTGCCGCGTTGGCAAAGAAGCATGTGGGAAGCTCTTATAAATATGGTGGGACGACACCAAAAGGGTTCGATGCGAGTGGTCTGACCCAGTATGTATATAAAAATGCCGCGACAGAATTGAAGATTCCGAGAACTAGCGTCGATCAATATAAAACGGGCAAAGCCATACAACAAAAAGATTTAAAAACAGGAGATTTGGTGTTTTATGCCACAGGTAAGAAAGGGCAGGTTAGTTTTGTGGGAATCTATTATGGCAATGGCACATTTATCGGGGCCACATCCAAAGGAGTCAAGGAAGTGAAAATGATAGATAAGTATTGGAAGGAAAAATATATCGGTGCAAAACGGGTCATTAAGTGACTATGTAACGTTTGGATCACCATAAGAAAAAGGAGCCTCGAATTTTCGATGCTCCTTTTTCAATTCATTCAATGATAATATCGGTTAAAACAACATTGCCATTGCGAACTTTTATTACCGCCATCGAAGGACTAGTCAATGCATGCGACTCGATTTGCTTTGCTTTTTCCTCTGATGCGAAATAATTGTCCAGGCCGTATTTGATCTGGATGCTTGTGGCCTTTTTCAATTCATAAGGAATTTGCAATTCCCCTTTTAGGTACATTCCTTTGCTTGGTTTCTTTTTCGTTACGGAATCGACTTCATATAGTCCGCTGCCGTCTTGTTTCAAGCGTACATAGACCTTTTTATAATCTCCCATATTCCTTGCTTTGAACTCGGATTTGATCGAGTCGGCAAGTTGGGAAGGCTGAACCGTTTCAATGTCATATTGGAGTGCTACATAGCTGCCCCTAAACAAGTCTGTCGGATCGACGGGGGCCGTTTTAATTTTGATTTCTTCTCCCGTCATTGATGTCAAAAACGGAGGAAACGCCAAAATCAATAGAATCAAGACCGGTATGGAAAAAACGATGAATGGTTGGAATGCTGAATTATTCATGGAGATGGCCTCCTTTTTTTCGTTGGTTTTCAAAGAAAAAGCCAAACCCGATAAGCATGATGCCGCCGATGATGAATGTAAGCGATTTTGGCAAAAAGTCAAAGGAATCGAGATAATATCTGAAGATCAATGCACATATAATCACGATGCTGGTCAAACTGCCTTTTAGAATCAGATATAGCAGGAAAACAAAATAAGCTAAAGGGAACCAGATCGAAAATTCAAAGGTAAGGAAAAGTGCCGTAATGCCATGTAAGATGTGCCCTTGGATGTGAATGACGTTTCGTAATCCAGGTGTAACCGGGATGAAAGCCAGCAGGATTCCGAGCACAAACAGGATGGAAAGGACGATCGTATTCGAGTTTTCCAAATCAAGCTTTGGCACGAATTCCATTAGAAATAGGGCGATGGTATTGATGGCTAATGCATTAATGAAAAAGGCAGGATACTTAGCGTAATTGAATTTTTTCAAAAGGATGTATAAAGCAGGTAAAAACACAATGATGGCTAACGGATAAGATGTTTCATCAAGGAATATGCTTCCATTGATATAAATGAACAGCAGGAACGAAGTAAAAAGGAGGATGAAAACATCCTTTAAGTAATAGCAAATGAATACCGTTCCGATGGCCCACAATAGGAAGGAACTATTGAAATTGATGACAATGTTGAACATTTGTTCAATTAGGAAGATCCCAGCCCCGAATATTAAGATACCGACATAATGCAGGCTTCTTGCTGTTTTGGGATAGCGCAGCTGCCACTTTACACCAGCAACGTTCACTCCAATCAAGCACGCAATGATAAGCAGGAATTTCACGACTTTATCTAGATAGATCCAGTTACTGGCTACGAAGGTCAAAACGCCCAAACCTAACAGCAATGCCCCGATGGACAAGAGAATGGTGACGAAGCTCATATTCCCTTTCACGGCATAGGAACCTAACATCTTCTCTTTTTCTTGCTCGGAGATGATTCCTCCCTCTTCAAGGTAATTGAACTCATTTTTTAAAAAATCGAATTGCTTTTTCGTTATTTCTTTATGGTCCAAAATAATTCCCCCTTCCACATTTTACTATTATACAATGTATTCTCTCCCACCCTCGAATAGATATTGTTATTTTCCTTCTACCCTCAATGAAAGGAATATAACTAATTTTTTTTAGTACCTTGCAATAAACAATACCGTGTGGTAAATTATTTGCATAAGATGTATTGTTTGATGATCAGTACTGTTTATTAAACTATACCTAAAGATTCCTAAATGAGGAGTGATGGGTCCATGAATGTACAATTTAAGAAGGGTGTCCTCGAGCTGTGTGTTCTCGTCTTATTAGATAAGCAGGACCGTTACGGCTATGAGCTCGTACAGAAGATTTCAGATCAGATCGAGATATCGGAAGGGTCCGTATATCCGCTTTTAAGACGGTTGACGAAGGAAGAATATTTCACGACTTATTTGCAAGAATCGACGGAAGGCCCTCCGCGTAAGTATTATAAGCTTACGGAAAAAGGCCGGGATTACCTTCAAGAGTTGCTGACGGAATGGAATGAATTTTCCAATGGAGTCAATCAATTAATCAAGGAAGGTGTGAGCCAATGAATAAAGAACAGTTTTTAAAACAGTTGAATGACTCTTTAACAAGGCTTTCATTAGAGGAGCGGCAGGATATCCTGCAGGACTACGAAGAATATTTCGCAATAGGGATGGAGCAAGGAAAGACAGATCAGGAAATTTCCGCATCGCTCGGGAATCCTAAACAGATTGCCAAGGAACTGCTGGCCACCTATCATCTTGGCCAAGTCGAACAAACCACTTCTGCCGGTAATGTCATGAGGGCGGTTTGGGCCGTCATTGGTTTGGGATTTTTCAATCTCGTCATCGTATTGGGTCCTTTCATAGCACTGGTTGGAGTCGTCCTTGCAGGCTGGGCATCGGCGATAGCATTCATTCTTGCTCCGGCCGCCGCATTGCTTAACCTTATAGTGAGCAGCTTTCAATTATTTGATTTGTTCTTCTCATTGGCATTATGCGGGCTTGGGATTTTCATGGCCATGGGGATGTTTGTCGCTACGAGAGCCCTGACGAAGGGGTTCATTCGTTATATGAAATTTAACGCATCCCTTGTGAAAGGTGGTTTGAAAAAATGATCAATGTTAAAAAGTTATCGATCATAGCCCTTGTTTTGTTTTTGATTGGAGCAATAGGGAGTGCGTTTACGTTTTCCCAAGTGACGAATCAGAGTGCGACGACAGAGGTAAAGACGATTTCGGATGTCGTGACGGACATAAACATCTCTGCTGACAATGCCACTGTCGAGATCATCCGGACGAAGGGTCAGGAAACCAAGGTAGAGCTGGTTTCAAAAGGGGTGGAGAACTCCAAACTGGATTTCACTGCAGATGTGGACGGTAAGAAGCTAACCGTGAAATTGAAAAATCAGCTTACCTTTAGCTTTGGTTTCCATATTCAATCTCTACATTTAAAGGTTTATGTGCCCGAGAGAGCGTATAAATCCTTAGCAATCAAATCCGACAATGGTAAAGTGAAAATATCGGATTTGAAAAGTGAACATGTGAAAGTGAAATCGGAAAATGGCCGAATCGAATTAAATGAGATACTTGCGAAAAAAGTTGAAGTGAATTCTTCGAATGGAGCGGTGGAACTCGATCATGTTGAAGGTGAACTGGTTGGATCCTCGAATAATGGCAAAATCATGCTGATCACAAAAGACTTGGATAGGAAGATCAATCTCGAAAGCGATAACGGTAAAATCATGATTCAAACGGAAAATGAACCAACAAATACGACTTTCGATGTCTCGGTCGACAATGGTAAAATCGATATTCTTGGCAAGTATAAGGGCAGTACGGTCATTGGCAAGGGTGAAAACCTGGTGAAATTGGAAACGAATAATGGGAAAATCGAGATAACGAAATAGCAATCAATGAAAAAGCCGGCGAAAAGAAGTCGGCTTTTTCCCTATGCGGCCTGTTTATCTTTCCGGATTTTGAATTATGGTAATACAGGTTTAAGGATGAACCAAAGACGGAAGCCACTATTTGCTGAAACAAGGTGCTGAGGACGGAAAATAGGCAACAGCAAGGGCGGCACCTGCGGAGAATTCGATTCCAGCTGACGGAACAATCCTTTTTCATCTGTAAATCAACTAAGAGAGAAACAGGGAAATTCAGATCATGACAGAGATGCTCGCCGTTTTTCCGCTTGTCAATCTACCATGGAAGGGAGAATGTACTAGAGGAGGGGAAGGGGGCGATAGCTGATACCTTCCCCTACTTTAATTTTTTCATAATATGATATATCGTGACTTGCATTCCTAAAATACCCAAAATCAATAGGGCTATTATGATGAACGGTCCTGAATCCTCATCTAAGCCGAATAGTAAGAGAAGGAATAAACCTGCACTTACGCCTAAACCCAGGATCATGTTCAATAGGAGTTTCATAGGCAACTCTCCCTTAAAGTTTTTTTGCTTACATTATAAAATAGTTTTAAGGCCATTGCATAATCATCCTTTAATTTCCTCCACTTGACGGGGCAAATCGATGCTTATTGTCATATTGGGGTTTTCTTTATATATATTTAGGTACACGAAATAAATCGTTAGCTTCTTGCAACCATTTTTAGTAAACTGGCAAAGACAATTATATTTAGAAGGTGAAGGGATGAAGGAAACTTTAGTCGATGAACGGGTACGGGGTGCTGACAAGATCTGGACACGGGACTTTATCATGATTTGTTTAGCAAACCTCTGCATTTTCATGGGGTTTCAAATGACGATGCCTACGCTGCCGCTGTTTGTTGAGCAGCTTGGCGGGGATGATCGCCTTGTAGGGGCTGTGCTTGGCATTTTCACTTTTTCCGCCCTGCTAGTTCGGCCAATCGCAGGAAGGTTATTGGAAACGAAGGGAAGGCGCATCGTTTTTCTTGTAGGTTTAGCCATTTTTGCTTTGTCGGTGGGTTCCTTTGGCTTCATGGGAAGCATAGGTTTATTATTCATGATGCGGATTATACAGGGTGTAGGGTGGGGATTTTCTTCAACGGCCTCAGGGACGATCGCTTCTGATATAATCCCAGCGAAACGACGCGGCGAAGCGATGGGTTATTACGGTTTATCGGGAAACTTAGCATTGGCCTTCGGTCCATCCTTGGGGCTTTTCCTCGCCGCGGTTTTACCATTTCAAGAGTTGTTCCTGATCTGTTCAGTACTCGGTTTACTTGCCATCGTTACAGCGTCACTTATTCGATATCAAAAAGTGGAAAGAGATCCATCAATGGCAGCGGTGGCCAAAAGGTTCGATGTTTATGAAAAAAGTGCCATCCAGCCATCCTTGCTCATTTTCTTCATATCCGTCACTTTTGGTGGAATTGCCACCTTCCTCCCGCTTTATACAGCGGAAAAAGGCGTTGATGGAATCCAGTGGTACTTTTTGGTGTATGCAATGGCCCTGATGGTCACAAGATTATTCTCGGGCCGTTTATATGATAGAAGGGGGCATCGAGCCATCTTCATACCTTCGACATTGCTCATCATGGCTGGGATGCTGCTGTTGGCATGGATGCCTGGTGAAGCGGTCCTCTACCTAGCGGCAGTGCTTTATGGATTTGGGTTCGGTTCGGTTCAGCCGGCGCTTCAGGCATGGTCGATTGAAAAAACGCCACCTAACCGGAAGGCGATGGCAAATGCCACGTACTTTTCCTTTTTTGACCTTGGAGTGGGCATGGGCGCCATCTTGTTCGGGCAAATAGGCTATCTTTTTGGATATAGGAGTATCTATATTACAGCAGCATTTTCGATTTTCATTTCAATGATCGTTTATTTATTGATTATCAAAAGTGAGAATAAATTGAGCTCCCTGTAAGAACCGGGGGGGCTCTTGGTTCGCCCCTTGATAAGCGAGTGCTTTTATTGGAAAGGAGCGGCCAAGTCGCCACCTTTCAAAAAAGGATGACTTCCAGTGGAGTCATCCTTTTTTTATCCGTTCGTTTTAACCGGCATCATCCTGAATATTTAAAAAATGGAAAAAGTTTGTTATTATCGTAAGGAGCATATACATAGGATGATTAAAGGTCTTAGTGAAGGAGGGGGAATCTTGGGATGAATGATTCTTCTAGCGAAGAGATGACATTGGAAAAAAGGAAGCGCATTTTCCAGGAGGAGCTGGATGCTTTGTGGGAAGGGCGGCTCATTCCTAAATCAGAATATATCCGGATTGGCAGGGCTTACGACAGGTATTACCAGCTGGAACTTTATAAACAAAAACAGTTCAAGCAGGAGCGTGAACAATCGCGGGTAGGAACAGAAAAGATATTGGCTACAGATCCGATTGAGGAAGTTCAGGAAAGCCTGCCTAAAGAAAAGGCTTCATCGGAATTAAATGAAGCCGTTGGATCGGCCGAATCATTATTGCACGAAGAGAAGCACGAGGCGGTGCAAATGAGTTCCGCTTCCGAAGATGACCTGAAACGTACGAATACTCCGGACATGAAGCCGGAAAGCAAGTTTGTTAAACCGGTGAAACCGATAAAACCGAGAAAAACTAGTGAACAAATCAGGGAGCGGAATATTTCGGTCGTCCTGCTCACAGGGGTGATATTGCTTCTTTTAGGCGGAATGATATTGGCAACTTCGTCATGGGGGGATTTAAATGCGCTCCTGAAAGTTTTCTTCATCGGAATGGTAGCCGTCATTTTTGCGGGAATGGCCTTCATTGCTTCAAAGCTGAAAATTGAACAGACGGCGTTTGCATTCCTGACGCTGGCGAGTCTATTCATCCCGATTACCATTTTATCAGCTTCATATTATCGAATCTTTGGAGAGTACCTTTCACTTCATGGCGGGGGAGCTGCATTGCTCGGGTTTCTTGGCGGGTTACTCTGTTTGGCGGTATATGTTAAGATTGCGGGTTACTTTAAATCGAAGATATTCATTTTCATTTCCCTATTTACCTTTGGCATTACCTGCTACTTCGGTGTAGCTTTTGTAACGCCCACCCTTGACTGGATGTTTTTGGCGATTGGCATTTTTAATTTCATTCTATTATTGAATGTCGGAAGATTAAATGATGAGGAATATTTAACGTTATTCAAACCCTATATTTTTCAATTCATTCAGTTTAAGGTCATTGTGGAAGCATTCGTGATTTTGACGTTATTCGCGAGCAGCCTTACATATTCGTTAGCGTTGATTGTCTTTTCCGCAACGTTTTTCTTACTTGCCATCCATTTTCAAAAGAAATATCATGAAATGGCTTTTAGCGCTTTATTCACATATGGATATATCCACTTTATCTTTAACTCATTTTTAAGTGAATACAAGTTGATTGCACTGGCACTTGTACCAGTCATTTTTACCGTTTTGGCGAAATATCTGGATAAAGGGGAGCTGACAAAGCTTTCAAAAACCTTCATGCTCACCAGCCTGATTGAAAGTGCAATAGTTTTCTTGTATCTAAACGCGATGGCCTACCAGGAAAATTATGCGCAACTATTCATCGCGCTCATGATCGTTGCAGCACAGCTTGCCTATGTATCCCTTCGATCGAGGGATTCACGCTTCACCTACCCTGCTGTCGTGGCATTCAATTTTGCTTGTGTATATCTTTTCTATGCCTTACCTATCTCTTTTTCTACCGTTTTAAATCTGGTTTTTGCCCTTCAGGTCATGCTATATCTCGGGTTTTATTTATATAATCACCATCCAAGATACAGTCTGTTCAAAAGGAGCATCGTGCATATCACATCCATGATCATGCTAGTGGTACTTACGATTAAATTCAACGAAATGGATTGGCTTGCCGTCAGCCTATTCTTGGCCGCGATAGCTGGACTTTTTTTCATCACATATATAAAAGACGATACCAAGCATATGAAGGAAAATGCCATTTACGGATTTCCAAGCACACTCATCCTGGCTTTCGTTTCTTTCTATCCATATTTGCTGGAAAGTGGCGCTTGGGTCCGGACAAATATCCCGGTGAGCCTCTATTTAATGACGGTCTCACTTATTTGCATCGCTTGCGCTTACGCGTTCAAGAAGAGATTCCGTGAATTCTTCCCTATTTTTTACTATAGCGGCCAGTTTCTTTCCTTACTTGCCTTTCTGTGGATTCCTTTCGATGCGCTGCAGCCATTGGAGGTAAGCGGAGTGATTGCCCTGGCTGTTGCAATAAATAGTTGGTCGGTCCGAATACATCGGCAACATATATTCTGGGTGCCAGTCGTGCTTACAAGTGCTGGTTTATATGCATCACTTTACGATGTGTTTGATTTTAATTCTGTGGCGATGAAGGTTGCGTTCGTACTGTTCGGCCCGTTTATCTTTTTGCTGATAGGGGAGGTGTTAGGGAAATATTCGAAAAATGGGAGACTGTACTTCGTTTACGTGAGCCATCTGGTCAACTTAGTTGCGATTCCCGTTGGCTATTTTCTCATCACCCAAACGGAAAGCACGCCGATCCTCTTTGTTACTCAGCTATTGATGTATCTTTTGAGTGCTTTGCTCGCACAAGGAAAGTTGGAAAAATACGTGTATACGTATCTAGGTTTTTCCGTCCTTTTCCTACAGGTTCATTTATTTTTGAAGAATTTGGAGCAATTGGTGTTCATCGCATCAATATCCATGATGATAACCGTTGCGGTCATAACGATTCTGTGGACTGCTTCCAATGAAGGCTGGAAAAAAATCATCGGGTATTACCTTATTCCGTTCGTTCTTTTGACAATGGGCCTATCCATTTTGGAAACCGCACTCCGCGATTTTCCGCCTGCCTGGAAAGCGGCATGGGTTGGTCTGCTGACAGTACAATTCTTGCTTGGCTGGTATCTGCTCATGAAAGGGAATTGGCACAATTATGTTGTGATTCCTCTAAGCCTGGCATTTATCTTCTATAATATGTATGTACACACATTGTCCCTTGTTATGGCGCTTATCTTCCTGCTGGTATGTACGGCTGTGATGGTGCTTGCCAGCATCCGCCATTTCAAAGGCTTGGTCGAACAAGATGGAGAGAGTGGCTGGATTGATTATTATCGGATATATGGCTTGTTATATCTATGTGCCATGAATCTTGAAGTTTTCAGGAGCGTACAAGAGTTTGAGGAATTGGGGATCTTTGTTTCCCTCCTTCTGCCAGGCTATGTCATTCTGATGGGACGGTTCACAAAGGATAAAAGAGAAAGGTTCATCCATTTTTGGCTGACGGGCATTCTTGGTTTGTATCCATATTGGTCCATCATCCAATATGCGGGTTCGTTACAGCCCTTTGTTGGGATAACCGTCCTTTTTGCTTGTACGGCTTTCATGGTGATACTTAGCCGGAAGTATTTCAAGAGCTTGCTGAATAAAGACGGAGCAGGATTTCAATTGGATTTTTATCGGATCTATGGCCTGTTATTCCTCCTTGCCATGAATGTGGATGTTTTGACGGGGGAACGGGAACGGTTCATTTTGGAAATCATGGCAGCCATTCTAATTCCGATTTATTTCATCATGATAAGAAGCATGACGACTGGAATCATGGAAAGGAATGTTCTTTTGGCTGCAGCGATATTGTCCAGCCTTTATCCGTATTGGGTCATCATCAACCAATTCACGATACCTGCCGTCCTTGAAGAAGAGGCAGATATTTTGCCGCTCTTCATCGTCAGTACCATCCTGCTGAGGAAAATTTTCGTTAACGGCAAAACCACACAATATATCGAGAGTGCGATTGTCTTACTCTTATTTTTAGACTTGATTCTGGATGCGATGGCGAGCAACACCTTATATGATGCGCTCATTATCGGAACGGTATCATTGGCAGCGATGCTGATTGGCTTCATGATGAAATACAAATCGTATTTCATTGCCGGAACGGGCACCATTTTATTCAATATTTATAGCAATACTACTTCGATGTGGAGCGAGATGCCATGGTGGTTGTATTTGATCATTGGCGGTGTCCTCCTTATCGGAATAGCCTCCTTCTTCGAATGGAAAAAGCAAAAAGACAACCGGACATCGAAGGAAGTGCTTGAAAAAAATAAACAAAGAATCAAGAATTGGTTCAACCGCTGGAATTAATGAAGAAAAGTGGCAAAACAAAAAGGCTTTGGTATTCCAAGCCTTTTTGTTTTGGACAATATTTTGGATGTTTTGTACTTTGTCCGTTTCATAGCACTGCAGGTGCTCTCTTATCCAGAGGCGGTCCTTAAGCCTCCTCGGCTTTTACGCCTGCGGTGTCTCATGTGGACGCGCATTTCCCGCAGGAGTGTCGCGCCTTCCATTTCATTTCACTCTGCGTGAAATCGAAGATAGGTTCTCCATTGCCTGCAGTTCTGGTAGATTTGTACATAGCCGTTTCATAGCACTGCAGGTGTTCCCTTATCCAGAGGACGTCCGTGAGCCTTCTCGGCGTGTGCATTCGTGGGGTGTTTCCCTGGGTCTCTCATTCTAAGCAAGATGCCAAACGCGCTTCTCATCTTCTTCCGTTTTGTTCATCTTTTGCCAATCATAAATTTCCACTTCCCACTGATCTAAATTCGCTTGCAACACATTAATTAAAAATGGACCTTTTTGAGCTTAAGACGAGCAGGAGCTGCATGAAGAGCAGCTTGAAGATGAATCGGAATGGCTGTCATGGCTGCCACCATGGTCCCAGCTGTGACCGGAGTGAGCGGAGGAAGTTTCCGAATTCCCGAAAATGTCTTTAAAATCGTGATCGAAATCATCCGTACTGGCATACGTGAAATAGGCAGGAGCGGCGTAGTCCGTCTGATTGTAGATTTTCCGCCCATTCCTTTCTGTCAGGGGGCGATTCACTTTGAATTGGGAGGTGAAATGTTCAAAGGTCATTTCCGCTTGTTTACTTGTCGGTTTTCGCATATATTTCGCTTTTAGTTGCTCGAGCTCCATCGTTTCAAAATCGCGAAGAAACGACTGCCCTTTATCGTGTTTGAAGAACTTGCCCCATGTTGAAATCGAAATGGAATCCACCGTAAACAGCTGTACATAGAAAAAATCAAAAAGAGTCCGTTCCTCTGGCTTGAAAACGGGCTGAAAGTGGGGGTGATGCAAAATGCCCGTGCCGATGAAAGCTTGGCAAAACTGATCATACTCTTGTTTATGGTCCAGCATGATATGCCAAAGCTTATCGATGTCCGAATTAAACATTTCAACCTTACCAAATACGGCGGCCATAATCAAAAAGCGCTTCAGTTCACGCCATGCTTGGTTGACCTTTTCTTGCGGATCCCGGGGATGCTTCAGTCTGTATTCGGTATTGACCAGCTCCATATAGGCAACATCCAGTGCCTTGTTAAGCCTTTCCTGTAATGCATCGGCTACTATTTCGGATGCGTCTACATCCAAAGTTCGCTTATGGAACTGCCGGAACTCTTTTTGATAGCGTGCCAATTTTGCTGGTCGACCTTGCCGTTTTACGAAATTGACCAGAAGCACAGCAAAAATTGCCGCAAGGATGACATAAAAAAAGGTCATTTTGTCCACTCCTCTAAAATCCATGGATAGATTGCTTTAACATTATCTTACATCGTATTGGAAGGGTTTGTAAGATAGTACTGTAAATTATTATCGCGATGATGAATGGCAATATCCGTATATTTCCTGTTTGTTCATGACGTTCGATAAGAAAAGGAGATAAAACTGAAAATTACAAAAATGAATGTTTTATTATAAATACAATTTTTTTTATTATTTGTATGATGGAGAAAGTCAGATATCTTAACGGGATATATCGGGTAAAAAGACGGGGGGGATTAAATAGGACGGGTAAGTGCTTGTTTTGTGGGATTACTTTTGTCAAAAACGGAAATGAAGGACATGGAGAGCCTCGGATTCATAGAAATCAAGGCTTCCAACATCCATTTTGGCGGATGAAAATGAAGGGGAGAATAGGGGGGAGCATTATGAAAAGGGTATTAGGAATACTCTTGGCAGTCATCCTTTTTGCAGGCACCAATAACATAGCTATGGATGTTCGTGCTGCAGATCCAACCATGGATGGTCACGGATTGCTGGGTGAATTTTTTAAAGTCGAAAAAAATCCTGATGATCGAAATGATATCAGTGTATTCAAGTTCGATGATAAACGAGGGGAAAGGCCAGTCGCAAACTTAAATGGTGATTCGTTCATCGACATTTTTAATGAGTTTTCAGGAACACCAGATTTCAATACTGCCCGGTTTACAGGTACCATCGTACCGCAATATACCGAGGACTATACCTTCTCTATGGAAGGTGATGATGGTTTCAGGCTGTGGGTCAACGGAAAATTGATTATCGACTTTTGGAAGCAGGAATGGGATAAAGAACAAGTCAGTACGCCAATATCCTTGGAAGCAGGGAAACATTATGATATCAAGGTGGAGTATTTACAAGGCTGGGGCGGTTCCTGGCTTCGTATGAAGTGGGAAAGTGCAAGTCAGGTGAAGGAAGTCATTCCAGAATCTGCACTGTTCATGCCAATAGGGAAAGTCATTGCAACGAAAAAAGGTGAGCTGACAGCAGAAATTCAAAAGGTGGATTATTTATTGGGTAATTTTTCCAACGAAGTGAAAGAAAGCAGGTTAACCAGTCTGCTGGACACTAAAAAAAAGGCAAAGGAGCTGCTTGACACCATAGATGATCAAGGGGTCAGCGATCGGGATAAGGCAGGATTACTGATGGAGGAAACCAAGGCCGTATCGGTTGCCCGTTCCGATTTCATGAAAGATATGGGCGTCACAAGCTATTCCGTTTCAGACAAATTCAACAACCCGTTATATCAAGGACAGGACCCGTTCGTAACGTATAAGGATGGATTTTATTACTTTGTATCATCGAGTAACTTGGACTCTAACAATAAAGTGTATGTATCGAAATCGCGTACCCTGACTGATCAAGGGGAAAAGGTGATGGTCTTCGATTCCCAAGGAACACAAACACGCATTTTTGCCCCTGAAATCTTCTTTTTTGATGGCAAATGGTATATATATTATTGTGCCGACCTGAAAGAATATGATTACCAGCATATGGGGACGGTTTTGGAATCGGTCACGGATGATCCACAAGGAGAGTATGTCGATAAAGGTGCTTTATATCTAGGTGAGAATGGAAAGTATAAACAAGCAAATGACTTAACGGTGTTCGACTATAATGGCCAGCTATATGCCGTATGGGGCACCTTGGGTTCCGGTGAACCAATCGGGCCGGCCATCGTGCCAATGGATAATCCGTATACGATTACGGCAGATCGCTCCTTTTTACCGGGTGGCGGCGGCGAAGGTCCTCGTGTATTGCAAAAGGATGGAAAAGTATTTATTACCATGTCGGAAGGCAACTTTGCCGGAAATGATTATCGTTTATCTTATTTCACGAATACAGATGGGGATATCTTAAACCCGGATTCCTGGACACGGACGAATGATGTTTTCGTAGCTACCCGTGATGTGTCTGGCCCTGGCCGGGCAGCCTTCGTGAAGTCCGCAGATGGTTTGGAAGATTGGATGATCTATCATTCACGCGTATATAAAGATACTGGAGTTAACGGATGGCGCCAAGTGAATATTAAGAAATTCAATTGGAATGAAGATGGAACACCGAATTTTGGCCAACCTGTTTCTCCATTCGAGTGGCAAAAGCTTCCCTCCGGTGATTTAGGGCGAGGAGCCATGTATCAAGCGGAGGATGGGATTCACTATGGTGATATTAAAAAAGAAAATAGCCAGGCCAATTATCAAGGAACAGGTTATATCAACTTGCCGAAAAAAGCGGGTGCTGAAGCAAGTTTCGTTGTAAACGCAGAAGAAGCCGGTGATTATATCGTTGGCGTGAGATATGCCTATGGCATACAGGTGGATGGGGAATCGACAGATAGACCGAGGACGCAATTGCCTGCAAGAGCAAAAGTCAACGTATATGTAAATGGTATCCAAGTAAAAACCATTACACCAGATAAAACGGCAATCAGCTGGGAGGAATGGTTTACAGGTTCGGAACGTCTAAGTTTAAAGGCGGGTAAAAACGTAATCAGTTACCGGATCGATAATGGTAGCATCGGCAATGTGAATATCGATAATTTATCGATGTATAAGGCGGATGTGCCAAATCCGATCGTCCCGACGGTGCCTGTGACGAGTGTGACTGTGGAACCGAAGAAAACCGTGAATGTAGGAGAAACCTATCAATTCCATGCTGCGGTAAAGCCAGCGAATCATACAAGTACAATCAAATGGAACTCCAGTGATACAGATGTTGCAGTGGTGAATTCGATAGGGATGGTAACTGGGAAAGCAGTAGGGAAAGCTACCATTAAAGCAATCATTGATGATCAGGAAGTTTCGAGCGTCGTAACTGTACAAAAACCTTCGGCTGCAACTTCATTGGAAATCATCGGGAAGGACGGAGCCAGAAAAATAGCCGTAAAAGGAGGAACACTTCAATTATCAGCAAAAATTCTGCCTGATAATGCGACGGATAAGTCAGTAACATGGTCGGTCGAAAAAGGGAAAGAAGTCGCTAGTGTATCCAAAACAGGGCTTATAACGGCCAAGGAAAAGGGGAATGTGGTCGTAAAAGCCACATTGGTGAGTAACCCACAAATAACGGATACGTATAAGGTGAAGGTTGTCGGGTTAGACTCAATCACCTTGGAGGCAAATAAGGAAAAACTGTACCGGGACAAGATGGCAGACTTAAAGATCAGCGGGAGATATAGCGATGGGAAAGCGGCTGATTTGAGCGAAGCCACTATCAAGTACACGAGCAGCAACAAGAAAATCATATCGATAAGGAAGGGAGTCATCACTGCCCATGATCCCGGAAAGGCGATCCTCTATGTCAAGGTTAGCTTGAATGGGTATACCGTTAACTCGAACGCTTTGAAGATAGTGGTGAAAACGAGCATTGAATCCATTGAAAAACTTGTTGATGGGTATGCAGATGATGGTTCAATCGATAATCGATTGGCAGGCCAATTAAGCAAGCATCTAGATCAAGCCAAAAAAGAACACGATAGGGGACATGACAAGCAAGCAGTCAAGAATATGAAAAATTTCCTGAAACAACTGAACAAAAAGGAAAATGATAAGCATATTGATGATGATGTGAAGGAGAACCTAAATGCAGATGCCAATGCACTGCTGGAATCGTGGATAAACGAGAAATAGGCCGGGCCGGCTGAGGGTGCTCCCCAATGCAAATTGGGAACACCCTCTTCCTGATTAAAGGGATAAGAAACAGCCCAGGCAAAAACCTTGAAAGGACGGGGAAAATGCCAGCACTTCAAATAATGCCCGCAATCTAGTATAGTTAGAAGGAAAAGGGGTGAAGGCATGTACTTGACAGTAAAAGAGACTGCGGAATATTTATCGATGCCGGAATCTTATATCGAAAGCTTGGTCGCTCAAAACAAAATTCGCACCGTTCATGATGGTGAACAGCATTTGATTTTTAAAGAGCAATTCAATACACATCTTGAACAAATGGAGAAATATAAGAAGCAATTGGCTGACTATTATAATGAACCAATTCCAGAAGATATTGATGTGAAGGATGAAGATTAGCACTTGCCGAAACGGCAGGTGTTTTTTTAGTTCATCCATGTAGCTGGCATAGGACTAACTGATCATTCAAAAAATTTTGTTGTCAATGGTATGTAATTGTAGTAGAATCCCTCCATTCCGTGTAAAATAAGAGGTAGAAGGAATTATCACGGCAGAATGGTAGTTAGGAGATAGGTAAGTGGTAAAAGAGTATTTACAAAGTGAAGGTTTTTCTAGGTTAATTACATTATTAGTGTTGGTCCTCTTTTTAGTAAGCATCGGAAGTATGGTTAATATTGTCTTATTTACATTTGTTTTCACCTTTCTTATGGGGAGGCTGGAGCAATTTATCATGATTCGGCTGAATAAAGTGATGTATATCAACTCTAAAGTTGTTATAAGTTTTTTATATGTCGTTGTCGTTTCCTGTTTAGCCATCGTTCTTTACAAATATTTACCGGTCATCACGCTCCAATTCACGGAATTAGTCACGCAGATCGTTTTCTTCTTTCAACATCCACCAGATAGTAGGGTCATTCAATATGCCATTGATATAATGAACGAGCTGGAGTCGCCGCTCGATCTTCAAAAACAGATGAATACACTCTATCTTTATATATCCGATTTCGGTAAACTCGCATTTCAGATTTTCATTTCCATGTTGCTTAGCCTCTTTTTCTTATTGGAAAAAGATAAAATCATCCGCTTCACTTCTAAATTCAAGCGGGCCAAATTTAAATCGTTCTTCATAAACTTGGGGCACTTCGGCGTTAAATTCGTTAATTCATTCGGAAAAGTAATTGAGGTACAGTTCTTGATAGCCATTACGAATGCAGTGCTATCAGTAACATTCTTATGGATCCTTGGCTTTCCGCAGTTGCTCGGTCTAGGCATCATGATATTCTTTCTCGGTTTGATTCCGGTAGCAGGGGTCATCATTTCCCTCGTCCCTCTTAGCATGATTGCCTATAGCATCGGCGGCATGCCAAAAGTGATTGCGGTGCTGATCATGATCGTTGTGATCCATGCGATTGAAAGCTATATTTTGAACCCGAAATTCATGTCGGCAAAGACGAATCTCCCAACGTTTTTCACTTTCATCATCTTGTTGTTTTCCGAGCATTTCCTTGGGATATGGGGCTTGATCATCGGGATACCGATTTTCATCTTCCTGTTGGATATGCTGGATATAGAAGAGGTGAAAGAGCAAGCACCATAAAATCTTGTAAGCAGCGCCAGCTATACCGGCCGCTGCTTTTTTTTGTCTGAAATGTTAAAATGCGGGCTCTATTTGTTTTTAATATAATATCTAATCATGCTTTATACGAGGCAAAATTGAAAGGTTG
>NZ_PHNG01000644.1:0-8836 GCF_002803435.1 Bacillus sp. mrc49
GGGAGCAAGGGCTGGGTTACGGAAATAGGAAATGCCGGCAAACTTGCAGGAGCCATCTTTCATGCTTTGGAATTGAAGGAATCCGGGGAACTGACAAAGATAGGGTCGGATTTACAAAAATTTGCAAAAAACAACTTTTCTATAGAGATTTTAGCTGAAAACGTATATAATGTTTATTTGAGGATGAAAAATTAAAATAACCATTTATATATAGGTTTTCTTATAGATCGTTACGGGTATTAGATTTTTAGTTGAATTGAGGTGGTTCTTAATGTTAATTGGGGCCTTGTTGGTATCCTTTTTATTATCCATTTTTTTGACTCCTTTTGTCGGAAAACTGGCCTTTAAATTAGGAGCTACCGATAAACCGAATGAGCGAAAAGTGCATAGTAAAATTATGCCGCGAATGGGCGGTTTAGCCATATTTTTGAGTTTTTTCATTACTTTTTTACTCTTTACGAAAGATTTCTCGGGACAATTGCCACTCCTGGTCGGCGCTCTCATAATCATATTGATCGGCATGGCTGACGATATCTATGAATTAAAAGCCGCACCCAAATTCCTGGGCCAGGTTTTGGCTGCCCTCATCATCGTATTATGGGGCGGTCTTAAGGTGGAATTCATCAATTTGCCGTTCTTTACCGATACACTTGAATTTGATGTTTTTAGTATACCGATCACCATTTTGTGGATTGTCAGCATCATCAATGCCATCAACCTGATAGATGGCCTCGATGGACTTGCAGGTGGTGTTTCAACCATTGCATTAGTGACGATCGCAACGATGGCGCTTATCAAAGGCGATTTATTCGTTGCCACGGTAGCCTTGATCGTAATTGGAAGCACTCTTGGCTTCCTGAAATATAATTTTCACCCGGCAAAGATCTTCATGGGGGATACAGGAGCCCTGTTCCTCGGTTATATCATTGCCGTCCTGTCCCTGCAAGGGTTCAAAAACGTTACGATGATCTCCCTGATCGTGCCGATCATCATCTTGGGCGTGCCGATTTCGGATACATTTTTCGCGATTATCCGCAGGCTTGTCAATAAGCAGCCGATTTCCGCTGCTGATAAATCCCATCTGCACCACTGCTTAATAAATTTGGGGTTCACTCATAAACAGACCGTTTTGCTCATCTACGCCTTAGCTGCTTGCTTCGGCTTGGCAGCCATCATTTTCTCGTTTGCCACAATGTGGGGGGCCTTGATCCTTGTGACGGGTCTGCTGCTGATCATCGAGATTTTTGTCGAGAAGATCGGTTTGGTCAATTCAAACTACCAGCCGCTGCTGAAGATGCTCAATTTTAAAAACAAACCATGATAGATGAACAACTAGATTACTAGATTCTTGCATGAATAGTTGAAAAAGCTCCAACCGAGTCTGTACGCGGTTGGAGCCTTTTTTTGTTTAGGTTTACAGAAAAAACCCCACTTTTACAAGTGGGGTTTTTTTCATTCTTCTATTTGTGGCTGGACGGCTTCGGTTTGATTGGTGACTTCTTCTTTAGGTCCCAAATTCAAATGTGATTGAAGCAATAGCTTTGTATTGGCTACGGATGTTTCATTCAGCTGATAATAGTAGGTTCCGTTAATGGTGGAATCCTGTCCTTCAAGCTTGAGTGTCTCAAGATTAAGGCCGTTATCGCCAGTTACATATTTTATGAAACCTTTAATTTGTGAGAATTGTAGGTTCGTTGTCATATTGTCACCGACAGCTTCCATTACGTCTGTATACTTCGTCAAAGATCCAGCGGATGTTGCCTTGGAGATGATGGCTTTAAGGACTTCCTGCTGACGCTCGCCGCGTTGGATATCACTGTCCTGTTTACGTGTCCGGGCAAAGGCAAGGGCTTCTTCACCATCAACCGTTTGAATTCCTTTTTCCAGATGGATCGCATTCTTTTTGTCATGTGAATCCATTTCGTGCATTTCGTATGGTACGTCCACTTCGATTCCATCCAATGAATCGACAACATCTATGAAAGCATTGAAGTTCATGCGGACATAATAATCGACTGGGACATCAAATAATTCCTCCACGGTGTCCATCGTCGCCTTTGGACCTCCGGCTGCATGGGCCGCATTGATTTTTGTGGTGACTCCCTTGGCAGGTACATACACATATGAATCACGCGGAATGCTTAAAAGTTTAATCGATTTTTGATCTTTATTGAATGTAGCCAGGATTAGCGCATCCGAGCGCGAATTTCCTTGATAGTCACGTTCGTCACTATCATCGATTCCTATGAAGAGGATCGAGAAATTATCTTCGAGAGGATCGACGGATGCACTCCGCTTCGCCGAAGCCTCCACCGGATCATACGAATCATGGAATACATTCTGAGCCTTCATATATAGAGTTGCAGCATAAGTGGTAGCGCCCAGGCCCAGTACAAGCAGGGGCACCAGGAATATCCACAGCCTCTTTCGCCTTTTTTTCTTTGTCTTTTTTATTTTATAGACACGCCTAGTAGTAGACATCTTTTCTTCTCCTTTTAAATAACGAACTTCAGACATAAATCGCTATTTTTCGAATCTATCTATTTATATTTCGTCATATATTAACCCTAATTTTACAATGATTTAATAAATTCGTAAAATAAATATTTCTTTTCAATTGTATTACAACCTAAAAAAGGAAAAAAAAGCAGGGGGAAATCAGGCGAATGCTTCTTCCAAATAAAGCATTTCGCCTTCCGCGATCTGTCCTTGACCATTTGTCAGCTCTGTCATCCAGGAGATATAGGATTCTTTTTGTGCCTCTTCCGCATATACGAGGATCGTTACCTGATCGAGGTATTGAATTTCCTTTATTTGATAGATGGAAGAACGTAATTCGTTCTCCAATTTTCCGAGCCACGTATAGTCGATCGTTGTCGAAATGACCCGCATTAACTTTCTGATGACGATGCCAGTGGCATTTATCCCTTCTGAAGTCGATTTGCTATAAGCGCGGATGAGACCTCCGGCACCTAGCTTGATGCCCCCGAAATATCTTGTGACCACTACGGCGGTGTCCTTCAAATCTTTTTTCTTAAGAACCTCAAGGATCGGGACGCCTGCCGTGCCGCTTGGCTCCCCATCATCGAGGGCCTTTTGGATTTGGTTTTGTTCACCGATCATATAGGCTGAACAATTATGTGTAGCATCTTTATGCTTTTTCTTGATTTCCTGGATGAATGCCTGGGCGTCTTCTTCCGTTTCGGCTCGGGTGATGTGCGAGATGAAACGGGATTTCTCGATGATGATTTCATGTTCCCCGCGTCCTGCCACCGTTAAATATTGAGTGAGCATACCTATTCCACCTTCGTACTTACTATTAGTTGATTCATTATAAGTCTTTGTGTAAAAAGTGGCAATCATGTTTCGTTTTTGGGGCAGATGTGTAAAGAAACTTTAATATAAGAAAAAGAAGTCCGTGTTATAATTAGTTCTATTGCCTGCCATGTGTGCAGCGAATATTATGCTTAAAAGAATAACATTTAGGAAAAACACCGGGTTTTGGTCACAAGTCCTCGCTTGTTCCCATCGTGCCCGTTCAATTCGATGATTTTGCCATTTAATAAATCGATCTGTTTCATATGATAATCAATGGAGTGGAATACTCGATTCGATTGAAAAGGATCATTTGTATTGGGCTAATGGGAATGGATTTGCCTTTTAAGGGTATGGTAGACTACCAATTCGGCCATAATACCTATAACCGGGAGATATGTACCATATATGTACATTTCGTAAAAATTTGACAATGAAATTAACGTATTTTTCTTCTTTTTTTGGTACAATATGTTCATGAAGGTTACTGCATATTAACGTTACCTGAAATAACCATTCATGAAAAAGGAAAGAACTTTTTTCCATATACATAGTCTTTAAGACAATAAATTTTTTAAGTCTTTTGATTTAAGTGGAGGGATCTTAATGTCCATAAAAAAGGTTGATGCTAAGGCATTGGACAAGATCTTAGAAACAATGGTGAGCACTGTTAGTGAAAGCAAGGATGAAGTCTTTGACATCGGCGAGCAATGCCGCAAAGATTTTGAATCATTAACAAAAGAGCTTGATGATGTGAAAATCAGGGTTGCCATTGTAATAACCGACAGCGATGCACTGGATTCAAAAGCCAGATTTGCTCGAAAAAGGCTTTCCGAGGTCAGTATGCACTTCAACCATTTTTCTGAAGAGCAGGTACGGGATGCTTATGAAAGGGCACACAAGCTGCAAGTCGACCTGCAAATAAACCGGCAATTGGAGAAGGAACTTCGAAATCGCCGGGATGAACTTGAATTAAGGTTACGGGCCTTGCAGCAGACGATCGATAAAGCGGTACATCTTGTTTCGCAAATATCGGTCGTACAAAACTATTTGACCCAGGACCTGAAATTCGTAGGGGAAGCATTGCAGGAAGCGAAACGCAAACAAGACTTCGGCTTGAAGATAATTGAAGCCCAGGAGCAGGAACGCAAGAAGCTCTCGCGGGAAATTCATGATGGTCCAGCACAAATGCTCGCGAATGTCATGATGCGTTCAGACTTGATTGAACGTGTCCAACGGGAGAGAGGTCCTGATGAAGCGCTCGTGGAAATCCGCAGTTTGAAGGTCATGGTAAGGAATGCCTTATATGAAGTGCGCAGGATCATTTATGATCTTCGTCCCATGGCACTTGATGATTTGGGCCTTGTTCCTACCCTCAGAAAGTACCTGCAAACGACCGAAGACTATAATGATGGCGTGCATTTGAATTTCGTCAATCTTGGACAGGTCAAAAGGCTTCCTTCTGACATGGAGGTCGCATTATTCAGGCTCGTTCAAGAAGCCGTACAAAATTCATTGAAGCACGCGGAGCCAAAACAGGTTCAAGTTAAACTGTCCATTTCGAAAGAGATGGTGACCGTTGTCGTCAAGGATGACGGAAAAGGGTTTGACAGTTCCATTCAAAAAGAAGGCTCATTTGGCTTGGTAGGAATGAGAGAGAGGGTCGAGCTGCTTGAAGGTGAAATGACGATCGATTCACAGCCAGGCGCAGGCACTTTGGTATTTATACAAATTCCCTATCAATTATAAATTATAGAGAATAGGCATTTTAAATAGAAACTAGGAGGAAGAAGCCGTTGAAGACTAGTATCATCATTATCGATGACCATCAGCTTTTCCGTGAAGGCGTAAAGCGCATATTAGATTTTGAATCATCATTCGATGTTGTTGCCGAGGGTGATGACGGAAGTGAAGCAATGGATCTCGTTGAGACACATAAACCAGATGTTGTTATCATGGATATCAACATGCCGAATATGAATGGGGTCGAAGCCACAAAAATGCTTGTGAACCGCTACCCTGAAACAAAGGTCATCATCCTTTCGATTCATGATGATGAGAATTACGTACAGCATGCGTTGAAAACGGGAGCCCAAGGTTACCTATTGAAAGAGATGGACGCCGATGCGTTGATCGATGCCGTTCGTGTAGTGGCGGAAGGCGGTTCATATCTTCATCCGAAGGTTACGCATAATTTGGTTAAAGAATATCGCCGCTTGGCTGCCGACGAGGGTACCGATCGCGATTCCGTCCATACGATAGAAATCAGGAGACCGCTTCACCTCCTGACTCGCCGCGAATGTGAAGTGCTTCAACTTTTAGCTGACGGAAAAAGCAACCGCGCCATTGGCGAAACGCTATATATCAGTGAAAAAACAGTCAAGAACCATGTAAGTAACATTCTTCAGAAGATGAATGTGAATGACCGTACACAAGCGGTTGTCCTGGCTATTAAAAACGGCTGGGTAGAAGTGAAATAATTCTTCCGATTATATCCGGCTCTTCAGTTTTCGCAATGCGTACTGAGGAGCCGGACTTTTTTTTACCTTCAGCCTTTACAAATTTTAGGTATTGAAAAAGCTCTTTAATGCAAATAGAGGCGTTTTCAGCTAAAATGTTGAATAAGAACAAAAAGAGCAAATTTTTATAAGGATGGTACTTATTATGAAAACGGCAGTCGTAACAGATAGCACTGCATATATACCTAAGGAAACGCGTGAACGTTTACATATACATATGATGCCGCTTAACGTCATTTTCTCCAATGAAGCTTACCGGGAAGAAGTTGATATTACTGCGGATGAGTTTTACGAGGAAGTGAAGAGGCAGGAGAAATTGCCGACGACTTCACAGCCTCCGATCGGACTGTTCGTCGAGAAGTTTGAGGAGCTGGAAAAGGAATATGATGATGTCATTTCGATTCATTTATCGAGTGGCATCAGCGGCACGTATCAAGGCGCAGTATCAGCCGGGGAGATGGTCGAGGGAATTAATGTTCATGCCTTTGATTCGGAGATCAGCTGTAGCGTCCAGGGATTTTATGTTCTGGAGGCGGCAAAGATGGCCCTTGAGGGGAAAGGTGCAGGAGAGATCATGGCCAGGCTCGAAGAAATGAAACCGTCCGTTAAGGCATACTTCATGGCGGACGATCTATCCCACTTACAGCGTGGGGGACGGTTAAGCAGTGCCCAGGCTTTGATCGGCAGCCTGCTTCAAGTGAAGCCGGTCCTCCATTTTGTGGAGAAGGTCATCGTCCCGTTCGAAAAAATCCGCACAAGGAAAAAAGCGATGAAGCGGATTGCCGATTTACTTGGAGAAGATGCGGCAAGCGGTGCGAAGTATAAAGCCGTCATCATTCATGCAAGGCGAGAAGCCGAAGCCAAAGACTGGAAAACCGAGCTTGAAGCACGATTCCCGAATGTGGAATTTGACATCAGCTATTTCGGTCCCGTGATTGGAACCCATCTAGGTGAAGGCTCGATGGGAATGGGCTGGTATAAAGTATGAACAAGGACGTCCTCCCCGAATTGGGAGGCGTTTTTTTTATGGAGAGACAGGAAACGGTACGGCTTATATCGAATGATAGGGAGAGTAAATCCATGACGAAAGAAGGGTGCAGTTTGAAACATTCAAGCATTCCTCGGCCTTTTTCTCCCGAACTTCAGAACCACCTCTCTGGAAGGCACCTGCTGTCCTCCGAAATCCCCTTTTCCGAAGCAAAGATCTTAGAACATCTCAAAAATGGGCATGTCTCGCATACAAGCGGCGTGCAATCCGGAAACGGTAAGTTTACCTGTCTGCGCTGCGGCAACAAAGATCAAGCCATGTTTCATACAATCCCGTGTAAGGTCTGCAATCGAGACTGCGCTTACTGCCGCTCTTGCATCATGATGGGGCGTGTCAGCGAATGCGCAAGATTGTATCAATGGATTGGCCCCGGCTTGTTGTATGCCATTCCTGACCCTGTCATGTGTTGGGACGGCAAGCTATCTGACGGGCAGAAAACGGCCTCGCAACGTGCAGTCGGCGCGGTGAATGAAAAGGAGGAGCTCCTGGTATGGGCCGTCTGAATAGCCCGTAATGAATACATAAAAATTGCTCAATTAAAAACGCCAATCAATTATGACGTTATCACCATCTAGATGGATCTCTTTTATAAATGTTTGTATGATTGCCTGTTTGTCCTTAAATTCTAAATCCTCAAAATCGCTTTGAATATTAGCTAACATATCTTCAGTTATTGTTTGCGTTTCCTCTTCTAATGTTGACCTTTGATCATTTATTAATTTTGCTTTTTCAGCATTTAACTTGTTCATTTGCTTTTCCAGTAAGTCATTATTGATTAATTCATTTGAGTATAATTCAATTATTCGTTCCATTTTTTTATCTGTATCTTTTATTAATTTTTCATAATTAATTTTCTTCTCATTTTTTTGTGCCTTCGATTTTTTTATGGTTATATTTTTTAATTCGCCAATAACTAATGATTCCAATTTAGATCTATTCCAATTCTTATTGTTGCACTTCTCATCATACTCGGAAGGAAATCTTCTTGCTCGGCAAATGTAGTAATAATAATTTTTGGGATTTTTCTTTGAAATGCTGCTTGAATACGATACGAAAGGTTCGTTACAACAATGACAACGTAAAAGCCCAGATAAAAGGCTTCTCTTAGCCTTGTGAGCGTTATTACCCTTATGGCGCCGTAATAGCACCTGTACGCGTTCAAATTGGTCTGGGGATATAATGGGTTGGTGTTGTCCTTTGTATGTCTTACCGGCGAAGCTAACCATGCCTACGTATAAAGAATTAGCCAGGATATCCCTGTACCTTCTAAATCTCCATACTGTAGACCCTTCTTCTTTTAGGCTTTGTTGTACCTTTGTGATGGAGTGATACTGCTCATAAAGATCAAAAGCTCTTTGAATATGACTTGCCTCTTCCTGCTTGATAACTAGAAATCCGTTTTCTCTCAAATACCCTGCTGGATCATAATCTCCACCCATAGAACCTAAACCATTTTCAGCGCGTTTAATATGTCCCATCCTCATTCGCTCGGCAATCGTTTCACGTTCTAATTGAGCAAATACAGAAAGAATTCCAATCATTGCTTTTCCAAATGGTGTTGAAGTATCAAGGGTTTCAGTAATAGAAACAAAATCTACATTGTTTTTTAAAAAGTGTTCTTCAATTAATTCAAGAGTGTTTTTTTGGGATCTTGATAATCTGTCCAATTTATAAACAAGAACTACATCGATATCTTTTAAATCCTTTATCATTCTTTGTAAGTCAGGACGTTCTAGCGTTGACCCAGAGTAACCTCCGTCCACATAGATATTGAAGATATCCCATCCCTTGGCTTTACAGAATGCTTCCATGCGCTCTTTTTGCACTTCAATACTGTAATTTTCAACTTGCTCTCTTGTACTAACGCGAATATATAAAGCCGCCTTAGTCATAAATAATCACCTTTCAAATTAGAATTTTATGTTTAATGGGGCCATGTACCAAACTAACTTCC